>QHSV01000480.1 GCA_003221655.1 Candidatus Rokuibacteriota bacterium | reverse complement strand
TCCAGCCGGAAAGGTCTCCGCGAGCTGAATGCCACCCCAGTCGAGGTCGGTCTCGAGCACCAATGGCTCCTGACGAACCGCGAGCGCCGCCAGCAAGGGAGTGTCGGGCTGGCGAACTGGCGCGGCCTCTCGCAGGCGAATCGACGCAGCGACGTGGAAGTAGCGACTCGAGGCATCGGCCACGTACAGCATCGCCGCATCGCCGCCCACCGCCTCGGTTACCGCCTCGAGCAGCTCGGGGCTCAGGTCCTCCAGGGTGAGATGCGTGCTGAGGCGCTTGGTGAAGCCCATCCACTGCTCACGGTAGTCGTACTTGCTCCCGTAGAAGTTGAGCGCGATGAACCGCTTCACCCGCCAGCGCGCCTGGTCGGACAGCAACACGGCCGCCAGCAGCAGGGCCGAGACGAAGACGGCGAGCGTCACCCAGAACACGTTTTCCGGGATCTGCAGATAGACGAGCAGCCAGCTAAGACCTCCGACGGCCAGCAGGTAGGCACTGAGGACGCCTACGATCACCGAGCGATAAACCACCGCGCGCGAGACAGCAAGCTGGGACTCCGGCAACCAAGCGCGAGCCAGACTCACCGCGAGCACGAGGTTGCCGATCAGGAGGGTGGCGGTGCCCACGTTGAGCTCGGTGGCGGTGATCTCGCGGAAGAGCGCCACCTGGCTCAGGACGTAGAACCGCACCAGGAAGACTCCGCCAAGGCCGAGCATGAGAAATTTGATCCGGTACCGTGACATCCCTCGTGACGTCCGCAGACACGCCTCGAGCCCGGCGAGGACCGCCACCGTGAGAACGAGCTGAAGGATGGCGGATGCCACACCGACCCTGCTGAGCAACGCCAGCTCGAACCGCCCGGGAGCGGAGGAGACGCTAAAGCCGCCGAGCGTGACCACGGCCCCGAAGAGCGCGAGGGCGAGCGTCGTGCCGGCGGTTAGCCCTGCTCGCCACACCGGTGGAAGCGCCGCGCCGTGTTGACGGGTGAGGGAGCCCACGAACACGACCCACGCCAACGGGGCGGCGATCCGCGACGCCTCCACGACATCCAGCCAGAAGATGTGAGCGCCCGGCGCCTCCGCCCCGCCAAGCAGCATCGCCGTGGCGAACGACTCCACGCCGAACATGGCCATCCCGAAACTGAAGCTCCACATGATCCATCCGGGACGGCCCACGCGCTGGCCGGCGATGGCGAGCGCCAGGCTCGACAGACCGGCCAACGCGGCAACGACGATGTGCGGCGTGATGACCACGATGAGAATTTACACCACCCCGCGTCACTATGCTGACGCCATCCCCGCGGAGGCGGGAACGCTGCGCGACGATCGGCCCGTACTATACTGTGAGGGCTCTCACGACAGAATGGACGTCTACTGACGAGTGTTGGACAAGCCGAAACTTCTCGTTGTCGACGACGATGAGGCCATCCGCACGCAGCTGAAGTATGCACTGCGCGAAGACTTCACGTTGTTCTTCGCCGAGGACCGCCGGGCAGCGCTGGCGGCGGTCGCCGAGCACCGTCCGGAGCTCGTGAGCCTGGACCTCGGTCTTCCGCCCGCGGAGGACGGGGCCCAGGAAGGGCTGAAAGCCCTGGACGACATCGTGAAGCGAGCGCCGGCCACGAAAGTCGTCGTCGTCACCGGGAACGGCGATCGGGTCAACGCGATCCGGGCCATCCAGCTCGGCGCCTTCGATTACCACTCCAAGCCCATCGACGTTGGCGGATTGAAGGTGGTCCTCCAGCGGGCCGCCTATCTCCAGACGCTGGAGTCCGACGCCGAGAAGCATGTTAAGGCTCAGGAGACCAATGTCCGCTTCGAGGACATCCTGGGTGCCGCGCCTTCCATGCGCGAGATTTTCGCTGCCGTCGCGCGCGTGTCGAAGACGGATGCGACGGTGCTCATCCAGGGGGAGAGCGGCACCGGGAAGGAACTCCTCGCCAAGGCAATCCATTCGAACAGCCCGCGAAAGTCTCGCTCCTTCGTGGCCATCAACTGTGGCGCGATCCCCGAGACGCTGCTCGAGTCCGAGCTGTTCGGTCACGAGAAGGGCGCCTACACGGGCGCCCACATCCAGCGTAAGGGCAGATTCGAGTTGGCCGACGGCGGCACGCTGTTCCTCGACGAGATCGCCGAGATGAGCGTGCCGCTCCAGGTGAAGCTGCTGCGGTTTCTGCAAGAGCGGCAGATCGAGCGGGTCGGCGGCCGCGAGATGATCCGGGTCGACGTGCGGGTCATCGCGGCGACGAACAAGGATCTCCGGTCCGAGCTGCAGGCCGGCCGGTTCCGCGAAGACCTCTACTACCGCCTCTCGGTCGTGAACCTCAATGTCCCTCCCCTGCGCGATCGCGGCGAGGACCTCATCCTGATCGCAAACGCCTTCCTGCGAAGGTGCGCCCAGGAGCAGCGGCGGAAGCTTCGCTTCAGCAGCGGCGCGCTGGAGGCGATGGCGCGCTATCGCTGGCCCGGCAACATCCGCGAGCTGGAGAACGCGGTCCAGAGAGCTGCCATCATGTCGCACGGCCAGCTCATCGAGGCATCCGACCTCGGGATCGCGGTCGAGTCGGCGTCGGTCGAGCCGGCGTCGGAGGATCGGCGTTCCCTCCGGGAGGCGCGCGGACGGGCCGAGCGGCAGGCCCTGGTCGATGCGCTCATCCAGACGCGCGGAAATATCAGTCAGGCTGCCAAGCAGCTCGGAGTGAGCCGCCCAACATTTCATGGCCTGCTCACCAAGTTTCAGGTCGACGCCAAGGAATTTCGCTGAAGGCGGCCTGAACTAGCGGAGCCGAGCAGTGGCGGACAGAAGAAAACAGACAACCCCTGGGAGCCCCTTCTGGGGCTCCCAGGGGTCGCGAAGAGGCAACCGTTGTTAGCGGTGGAACTTCTTCCTTGCGAATGCCGCCAGTCCGACCAAGCCGGTTCCCAGGAGCAGGAGCGTTCCCGGCTCCGGGGCCGCCGGTGAGTTACCGGGGATGATGAAGAACGATTCGGCGCCATCGG
>QHSV01000479.1 GCA_003221655.1 Candidatus Rokuibacteriota bacterium | reverse complement strand
GGTCATCCGCGAAACGGCGATCGTGACGATGCCCTCGGCGAGCGCCTCGGCCGTCATCGACCCACCAAGGCGCCTGCCGAGATCGGCGATGGTCCCCTGGGCGCGCTCGGCGTCGAGCGCGATCGCGCCGCCGAGGCGCCTGGCCGTCCCGATGCGGCCCAGCACGACGTTGGCGTCGGTCACCGTCGGCTCCGTGCCCCCAAGACCGTAGGCGGCCGGGCCCGGCGTGGCTCCGGCGCTCCGCGGCCCGACCTGCAGGCTGCCGTCCACGTCGAGCCACGCGATCGAGCCGCCCCCGGCGCCGACGCTGTGCATGTCGAGCTGGGGAACCTTGACGGGGAAGGCGCCGAGCATGCCGTCGGACGTCGTCAGCGGCGTGAGATCGCGGACCAGGCAGACGTCGGTCGAGGTGCCGCCCATGTCGTAGGTGATGAAGTCCCGCGCGCCGGCCGCGGCGCCGACGAAGCACGCCTGGCTCACGCCGCCGGCCGGGCCCGAGAAGATCGTCTTGATCGGCAGGCGGCGCGCCGTCTCCGTCGTCATCATGCCGCCGCTCGACGCCACGGTGAGAACGCCGTGAGCGTAGCCGGTGGCGCGCAGCTGCTCCTCGAGCCCGGCGAGGTAGCCGTCCATGAGGGGCTGCAGATAGGCGTTGAGCACCGTCGTCGAGAAGCGCTCGAACTCGCGGTACTCGGCGACGACGTCGGCC
>QHSV01000478.1 GCA_003221655.1 Candidatus Rokuibacteriota bacterium | reverse complement strand
GGACGAGATCAACCGGTACGCCGTGTTCGTCGTAACGGGCGTCGAGATCGGCGGACCGCTCGAGCCCGGGCGTGAGGTGCCGGCGAAGGTCAAGGGAACCCTGACGGTCAAGCGAAGACCCATCGACGTGGTCGCTGACGCGCGTATCACCTATCTGCGGCTGTCCGGTCCCGAAGCGGAAGCGCCGCGACGCTCGGGGTTCGGTCCCGAGGTCCTCCGCGTTCGCACGCGGCTGCAGACGCGTTTCACCGACCACGGGATGCAGGTACCGCAATTCTACTTCCTGAGGGTCTCCAACGAGATCCAGCTCGAGGTCGATCTCATCCTGACTCGCTAGCGTCCGGCTGTCCACCCCTGAGCTACGGTTGCCCTCATGACGTCGTCCGTTCCGTTTCGCGATACGTTCTGGAACGTCCCGGGCTGGGCTCAGGTCGCGCTCTACATCGGCGGCGCGCTGGCGATCGTGATCTTCGCGTACGGAATGTGGCAGCGGGTGCGCCTCTGGCGGCAGGGCGTAGCTGAGGACCGCCTCGACCGGATCTCCGAGCGCATCGGGCTCGTCGTTGCGCACGCGCTCGGCCAGGTGCGCACGCTCGCGCAGGCGTACCCGGGGGTCATGCACGCGATCATGTTCTGGGGTTTCCTCGCCCTGTTCATGGGGACCGTGCTCGCCACGATCGACTGGGACGTCACGCTGCCGCTCTTCGGGTACAAGCTCCTGAGGGGCCGGTTCTATCTCCTCTACGAGACGGTGCTCGACCTCTTCGGCCTCTTTTTCGTCGTCGGCCTGGGCATGGCAGTCTGGCGCCGGTTCGTCAGCCGGCCGGCCAGCGTCGATGCGACCGCGCCCTTTGCGTGGGCGCTCACCCTGCTGTTCGTCATCAACGTGACGGGGTTCGTGATGGAGGCGTGCCGGCTCGCGGTGGTCGAGCCGTGGTGGGGGCCATGGTCGCCGGTCGGTTACGCGCTCGGTCGTGGCTTCGTGGGGCTCGGCCTGACCCCCGGGGCGCTGCGAGGGCTCCACGTCGCGACGTGGGTCTTCCACGCGGCGCTCGCCCTGCTCTTCATCGCGATCATTCCGTACTCCTACTTCGTCCATCTCCTCACGACGCCCCTCAACATCTTCTTTTCGAAACTCGGACCGCGCGGCGCGATCCGGAAGATCGAGAACATCGAGGAAGCCGAGACCCTCGGCATCTCGAAGCTCGAGGAGTTCTCGTGGAAGCGGCGGCTCGACTTCGACGCGTGCGTCGAGTGTGGCCGCTGCCAGGCGGCCTGCCCGGCGTACCTGTCGGGCACGGCGCTCTCACCCAAGCAGATCATCGTGAAGCTCAAGCGGCACATGCACGGGGAGCTGCCGGGCCCGATCCACGGCGAGCTGATCAAGGCGGACGAGCTGTGGGCGTGCACGACATGCATGGCGTGCGTGCAGGAGTGTCCGGCGTTCATCGACATCGTCGACACCATCATCGACCTTCGGCGCTATCTGGCGCTCTCCGAGGGGGCCTTGCCCTCGACGGCGCCCCAGTCGCTCCAGAACATCCAGCGGGCCGGGAACCCATGGGGGCTGCCGGCCGGCGAGCGCCTCGCGTGGGCGCAGGGCCTCGACGTTCCCCTCATGGAGACCGATCGCGAGGTCGAGTACCTCTACTGGGTCGGCTGTTCGGCCTCGTACGACAAGCGTAACCAGGCGATCGCCCGCGCGGTGGTGAAGATCCTCAAGGCGGCCGGCGTGAGCTTCGGCGTGATGCCGGAGGAGCGGTGTCACGCCGAGGTCGGCCGCCGTCTCGGCGAGGAGTACCTGTACCAGACCGTCCAGCAGGAGAACATCGAAGCGATCAAACGGTACCGCTTCCGCAAGGTCATCACCCACTGCCCACACTGCTTCAACACGATCAAGAACGAGTTCCCCCAGTTCGGCGGGAGCTACCAGGTGCTCCATCACGCGCAGGTCATCGAGGAGCTGATCGCCGCCGGACGGATCACGCCGACGAAGTCGCTCGACGCGTCGATCGCGTTTCACGACTCCTGCTACCTCGGGCGCTACAACGGCATCACCGAAGCGCCGCGAAACGTGGCGAAGGCCGTTCCCGGGCTCCGGCTCGTGGAGCTGCCGCGCCGCCGCGAGCGCGGACTCTGCTGCGGGGGCGGCGGCGGTCACATGTGGATGGAGGTGAAAGCGCAGAAGCGGGTGAACCTGATCCGCGTCGAGGAGGCGCTCGAGGCCAAGGTGGACATGGTGGGCACGGGCTGTCCCTTCTGTCTCGCCATGATCGATCTCGGTCGGAAAGTGAAGGGGGCCGAGGAGACGCTCGACGTGAAGGACGTGAGCGAGCTGGTGGCGGAGAGTCTGGAGTGAAAGCGCTGCTGCGCGCGTTGCCCGCCATCATCCGGACCATCACGGGCCTCGCCGTCGACCCCGTCCTGCCCAAAGGGGCGAAGATCGCGCTGGCCGCCGCGGTCCTGTACCTGGTCTCCCCGGTGGACCTGATCCCCGACTTCATTCCCGTGCTCGGCTACCTGGACGACCTCCTCATCGCGGCGATCGTCGTCGACGGGATGCTGAACTTCGTGAACCGGGGGGTCGTGCTCAAGTACTGGCCCGGCAGCCCGGAGTCGCTGGAGCGCATCGCGCGCTCCGCGCGGGTCCTCGCCGCCTGGGTCCCGCGGCGGCTCAAGCAGCGGGTCTTCTCAGGCAGCTGATAGGCGAACGGCGGTCCTACGAAAGGGGGGCGTGATGGCCTTGGCGGTTGGATTCATCGGACTCGGCAACATGGGGCGGCCAATGGCGCTCAATCTCGTCAAGCACGGCTTTCCGCTGGTCGTGCACGACATCGATCCGGCGAAGGTCGAGCCGCTCCGCGCGCGGGGCGCCGCGGTCGCCGACTCGGCCGAGCGGGTGGCCGACTCGGCCGACCGCACCATTTGCATGGTGGAGACCACCGCCCAGGCGGAAGCGGTCATCGCCGGCGAGCGCGGGATTATCCACGGCGCCGCGCCCGGACACATCGTGATCTGCATGAGCACGATCGACCCGTTCGTCGTGCGGCGGC
>QHSV01000477.1 GCA_003221655.1 Candidatus Rokuibacteriota bacterium | reverse complement strand
CGAGGCGACCGGCGTCCACCCTCTCGCAGTGAAAACGATGGCGCAGGTCGGGGTGGACTTGCATGGCCACGCGTCGAAGACAGTGGGGCAGTTCCTGGAAGAGCCCTGGGACTACGTGATCACCGTGTGCGACGCGGCGAACGAGGCGTGCCCCGTCTTCCCGAAAAAGACTACCGGCACGGAGGATGAGCGACTGGAGTTGTTCCAACGAGTGCGCGATCAAATCAAGCGAAGACTCTCTGACTGGATCATTCGCGTCAGGCCGAAAGAAGGTCCTCGACCCCCTCTAGTGCGGCGGCCTTCTCACCGCGCAGCCTCGTACGCCTTCTTCAATGCTCCGATGTCGATTTTTTTCATCTTCAGCATCGCTGCCATGACCCGCGTCGATTTTTCGCCGGCCTTGTCCTGCAGCATCTCGACCAAGACAGCGGGAACGATTTGCCACGACACCCCGAATCTGTCTTTGAGCCACCCGCATTGCACTTCCTGGCCGCCGGCGGAGAGCTTCTCCCAAAAGTGGTCTACTTCTTCCTGTGTCTCGCAGTTCACGACGAACGATATCGCCTCGGTAAATTTGAAAAGCGGCCCGCCGTTTAACGCCACGAATTCCTGCCCATCGAGCTCGAATGCCACCGTCATGACCGATTCCTTCGGCCTCCCGGAGGCCTTTGCCGCCTCTTCGTCGTAACGGGCAATGCTTCCAACCCTGGAATTCTTGAAGATGGACACATAGAAGTTGACAGCCTCCTCGGCTTGGTCATCGAACCACAAGAACGGCGTGATCCTTTGGATCGCTTTTCGCATTGGTGCCTCCCGTGTGCCGTATGTTCGCCTCTATCAGTAGGTAGGTCGAACGGCGAGCCCCGAAATCGACAGCCGGGACCGTTCAACAGGCCCGGGGGGCGGCCCGTGACGGTTAGACCCGCCACATTCACCTGCCATGAGCTGCGGACGGCTCATCATTTCCCTACTTGTTCCCCACAAACATCGCCCCCACGCGCTTCTGCATCTCCTCCGGCGCGACGTCTTCCTTGTGAGTGGCCACCCACCAGAGATGCCCGAAGGGGTCTTCGAGCTGGCCGGAGCGGTCGCCGTAGAACTGATCCGTGACCGGCTTGCGTTCCTTGGCGCCGGCGGCCAGCGCCTTCTTGACGAACGCATCCACGTCCTCCACGTAGAGATGGAGGCTCACCGGCGACCCGCCAAGGGTGTCCGGCGCCTTGCCGCCGTACTCCGGGAACTCATCCGACAGCATGACCAGGGAATCGTCCAACCGGATCTCCGCATGGCCGACGCGTCCGTCCGACATCATCAGCTTGTAGCTCTCGGTTGCTCCGAATGCCCGCTTGTAGAACTCCAGTGCCTTGGCGGCATTCTTGATGGCCAGATAGGGCGTGACCGTGCGGTGTCCTTCTGGGATGGGCTTCACTCGGCTTGGCATGAATTCCTCCTCCTTTTCCGGGTTGCTAGCGTTCCCTCTCGGGCACGGTCATGACGCGACCAGGTGAGCGCCGAACGGCGCACACTACCTTGGGTCAGCCTGGCCGCGCTTGCCGGCATGCCGTACGGCAGTGAGCCGCACAGCCACACCAATGGCCGGATCAACACTCGCAGGGGCGGGCGCGGCGTCTACTTCGAAGATCCTTGCGGCAGGTGAGCCCTAGTCGCGGCTGGTGCCACCTCGACGGGCGGACTAATCGCGGTAGCCCTGAAGAACAAACCGGAGCGAATCGCGGTTGCGATGCATGCAGGACACATGGCTCCTCCATTGCGCTATCTCCATTGCGCTATATAGACGAACGGGCCGCCTGGAGATCGACATCCCGGCTAAACGGAGTGCGTCGCAAGAGCGAGTTCCCCGCGTTCTGGGAGTCCCCCATGTTCATGGGCTAGTCCTCTTGTTCTAGGTGTCACGGGGCCAACACGGGGCCGCGGGGAGCAGGCCAGGTCACGGACTTTGGATTTGCCGAGTGCCGTTTGGACCTAGGCCCGCTGCGCACGATGGCAGGGCGGCCAGAATGCGATCGCGTCGCGCAGGCGGAAGCGGCTCGCGTGCGAGCCATTCACAGAAGCCGCCTGATCGATCGACCGCCCACTCGGCGACCTCAGCTGTGACGCGAAGCCCCTCGCCGAGTCTACGGTCGGCGAGGGACCCGAAGGTCGCGATGAGCACCCGGGCGAGGGCGGCGGCGACGCGGTTGTCGATGTACACGTAGGCCGTAAGCCTCGGATTGACCACGCCCTCTCGCGGCTCGAAGTCCAGTATCGTGAGCGCGCTTCCGCTGATCGTGCCGAGAATCGGGCCGGTGTGCTCCCCCCGGGAAAGGAGAACGAGCCGTCGCGGCTCGCGTCGGAGCACCTGAGCAATCCCGCGGGCTCCGTCGCCATCGTTGCCCCGATAGCGGTCGTCATCGAGTGCTTGAATCTCATAGCTCCCGAGCTTGCGGAAGCGCGCCGCGGCGGCTGTCACCTCTGGCGTGTCCACGAACGCGACGTAGACATCGAACGGGACACGCGCGGCGCGCCCGTTCACCGTGCGGCTGAGCGTGGGCTCGATCCAGACGCGCTCGACAGCTGCTGACACGTCAGGCGGGAACGCCTCGCGCGAACCCAGGAGAGGTGGCCATGGTCTGGCCGGGGCCCCACTGGCGCCCGTCGCGAGCGTCAGCAGAGCGGTCACCGCCGCGAGAAGCACGCGACACTTGAATTGAGAGCTATGATTCACGAGGAGCTCACCTCGGTCTGTTTCACTTTGTCCGGGCGTCGCCGTTTTCGTGCGCCGACGTCTACGGCAGACCTCGAAGCCTGCCGTACGCGTCGGGGCGTGAAGATTACGGCGCCTGCGGAATAGTCTGGTCGCTCTTCAAGTCCGCGTGGGCGACACCCGCGAGCGGCGCCAGAACGGTGA
>QHSV01000174.1 GCA_003221655.1 Candidatus Rokuibacteriota bacterium | reverse complement strand
GCCACAGCGAGAGGTCGGCGAAGATCAGCAGGAATCCGAACGTCAGGAGCGCCTGCGGCAGCTCCTGTTCGGGGAAGCGACGCAGGAAAAAGCGCTCCATCACCACGCCGATCAGCGTGACCACGGCCGTCGCGGCAAGGGCGGCCAGCACGAAGCTTCCGGTGACTTTGATGGTCGCGAGGCCGACGTAGCCGCCCAGGATGTAGTAGGAGCCGTGCGCCAGGTTCAGCACTCGCATGAGCCCGTAGATGAGCGAGAGCCCGGCGGCCAGCAGGAACAGGAGCATGCCGAACGAGATCCCGTTCAGGGCTTGGGTGACCCAGAAGGTCACGGCCTGAGCGCCGGCAGGACCTTCTCGCCGAAGAGGCGGATATTCTTCAGGGCGAGCTGGTGCGGCAGCGAGCCGAACTGGAAGAGCCCCACGAAGACCCCGACGCCCAGCTCGCTGGTCTGCGCGCGGATCTCGCGAATGACGTAGTCGGGATCGCCGACGATCGACATGCCTTCCTTCTGGCACAGGTCGAAGTCGAACTCGTAGAGCGGCACGTCCTCGGCCTTCTCGATCCGCGCGGGGCGCGGCGGCGGCGACTGCCCCAGGAGCGCCATGGAGCCGCGATGATAGCTCAGGAGCTTCTGCCAGAAGTAGAGGAGGTGCGCCTCCGCCTCTTCGCGGGCCCGCGCGTTCGTCTCGGCCACGTACACGTGGCGCACCAGATGGCAGTGTTCGGGGCCGGGCGTCCAGCCGTGCTTCCGGGCCAGCTCACGGTAGCGATCGAGGACCGCGCGCACCCGGCCCACCGATCGATAGGCGGAGCCGGTCGGCACGCGGCGGCTCGCCGCGATCTCGAGCCCCTCGTCGCTGTCGGCGGGCAGGATGATCGGCGGATGCGGCTGCTGGAGCGGGCGCGGCCAGATCGAGACGCGGTCGTAGTTGAAGTACTTGCCGCGCCACTCGAAGGGCTCGCGTTCCGTCCACGCTTTCACGACCAGATCCCATGCCTCGGTCATGCGGGGCCGAGCGTCGGCGAGCGGCACGCTGTAGGCGAGAAACTCCTGGGGCACCCCGCGCACGAACCCCGAGATGATGCGCCCGCCCGACATGACGTCGAGCATCGCGACCTCCTCGGCGAGCCGGAGGGGATTCGCGTGGAGCGCGGGCAGGTTGCCGAAGATTCCGATCTTGATGTTCTTCGTCCGCTGGGTGAGCGCAGCGGCGACGAGGTTGGGCGAGGGCATGAGCCCGTAGGGCTTGGCATGGTGCTCGTTGATGCAGATCGCGTCGTAGCCGCACTCTTCGTAGAGCTCCATCTGCCGGAGGTGCTCGTCGTAGACCGTCCGGCCGAGGACCGGATCGTAGAGCCCGTTCGAGTCCGGGTAGTACGACGCCTCCGCGAGGTGCGGCCAGGGCATCAGATCGAACGCATAGACCTGCATGCTCATCTCCCTGCCAGCGACGACATTCGCCACGCGGGCATGACCTCGCGGCTCCAGGCCTCGAGCGTGCCCGTGATGTTGGGCCCCATGAGGAGCGGCAGGACGTGGGTGACGCCGCAGGCCTCGAGCCGCCGGACCGTCCGCGTCACCTCGGCCGCCGTCCCGGCGAAGACGAAGCTTCGGGCGATCTCGTCCGGGACGATCCCGCGATCACGACGATGTCGAGCGAGGCCGGGTTGCGCCCGGCCCGGTGTGCGCCGTTCGCCACGTGGTCGAGCGCCTCGCGGATCAGCTCGGGGGCCACACCGACGTTCAGGATGACGCCGTCCGCCAGCTCGCCGGCGACCCGACGCACCCGCGGGCTCGAGCTGGCGGCGTAGACTGGCACTCGCGGCGCCCGGATTTTCCCCCGGACCTCGGTGCCGTTCAGCGTCACGCTCTCGCCCGCCACGAGCGCCTTGATGAGGGCCAGTTTGCGGCGGAATTCGGCGGCCCCGTCGGCGGCCAGCCCGACGGTGCCCACCGCGGAGCCGCCCACGCCGACGCCGAGCAGGCACCGGCCACCGCTGAACTCGTTCAAGGCTAGAACGCCGCCCGCCGTCACCGTCAGGTCACGCGTCACCGTGTTGGTAACGCCGCTCCCGATCTGGATGCGCGAGGTGGCGTTGGCGCACAGGGCCATCGCCGAGTAGAGGTCAGGGGTCAGGAGCTGGGTGTCACCGACCCAGACCGCATCGAAGCCGAGCCGCTCGGCCGTCACCGCGTACTCGACGTACCGGCCGAGCGGGAACGGGCCCCAGAAGCCGGCGCCGAACTTCACTTCGCCCACTTGCCTTTCAGCTCGAGGTAGGAGGGCATGGCCATGAACGCGTCCGGAGTCCACGTCCAGAACTGGCTCGTGTTCGAATAGCTTGCGATCGGCGTATTCTGCAGCACCCCGTCCTTTCGTTCCGTCCTGAGCATGTAAACGCTCTGGAGCGGGTTGTGGAAGCCGTCGAGCCTGACCTTTCCCCGCGGCGCATCGACGTCGATCCTCTTGAGGGCGGTCAGGAGCGCGTCGAGGTTCTCGACGTCACCCTTCACACCCTCGAGCGCCTTCGCGATCATCTGCGCTCCCACGTACCCCGATTCCGCCGTCAAGCTGACCGGCCGTTTGTACCTGCTCTCGAAGGCTTCGCGGAAGCGCCGGTTCTCCGGAGTGTCCAGAGCCGCGCTCCAGTTGAACGCCACCACGATGCCGAGGGCGGCGTCGCCCATCTTTTCCAGGAATGCCTCATCCGTCACGCCGCCCTTGCCGATCATCGGGATCTTCCCCTTGAGCCCGAATTCGGCGTACTGATTGACGACACGCATAGCGTCGGCCCCGAAGATGGCGACGGCCACGACGTCGGCGTCCCGCCGGATCTGCGCCAGGTACGGCGCGAAGTCGGGGGCGCCCAGCGGCGGGTAGATCTCCTGGATAACCTGCCCGCCGGCGGCGACGAACGTCCGCGCGACGCCCCCGATGTGCTCGTGCCCGGCCGCGAAATCCGAGGCGAGCAACACCATCTTCCGGTAGCCCTGCCGGTACGCCCACTCGCCGAGCGGGTGGGAGGCCTGGCTGTTGGAGAAGGAGGAACGGAACACGTACTCGCTCCGCTGCTTCTGACTGAGCCCGTCGGCACCCGCGATGTTGATCATGAGCGGGACCTTCTTTTCGTTCACGTAGCTGGCCAACGCGTACGCCACGGGCGTTTCGAGGACCCCGGTGAGGATATGGACGCGGTCGCGCTCCACGAGCTTGCGCGCCTTCGTCAAGCCCTCGTCCGGCTTGTTGGTTCCTGTGCTCTCGAGCAGAATCTCGACGCGCCGCCCACCCGCCCGATTGCCGGCCTGATTCCAGTAGAGGAGGTTTCCGTCGCGCATGTCGATGCCGAGCTGGGCGAGCGGTCCCGTGTTCGTGTAGATGATGCCGATCCTCACCGGCTCTCGCTCCTGGCCGTGAACGGCGGGGGCTACGAGCAAGAGTCCCAGCACGAGCCAGGCCCAGCGGAGCGCGTTCTGTCTCATCGGTGCGGATGATACTTCAGGATGGGTTCCCCCCGCGCGGCTGTCGGCCTGACGAGCCCTTGAACGAGGCGTTATCATCGGAGTGACGAAACGGAGTCGCGAACCACCGTGACGAAGGAGGATCGTATGGCAGCCAAGGCCGAAGCGCTGGCGAAGCAGTTCGAGGCGAAGGTGCAGGAGGCGACCGCGGTGCTCGAGCGCCTGAGCGACGCCGACTGGAAGAAGACGGCGGCGTCGGAGAAATGGACGGTCGGCGTGGTCGCGCACCATCTGGCGGGGGCGCACGAGGCGATCGCCGGGATCATCAAGACGGTTGCGGCCGGACAGTCGATGGGGAACTTCACGATGGACATGCTCCACGACATGAACGCGAAACACGCCAAGGAGCATGCGAACGCCAGCCGGGCCGAGACCGTCGCACTGCACAAGAAGAGCGCGGCTGCCGCCTCTGCCATCCTGCGTGGGCTCAGCGACGCCGACCTCGGCAAGAGCGGGACGGTCCTCACCGGGATGCCGTCGATGAGCGCCGAGCAGATCGTCGGCGGGATCCTCCTGAACCACATCGACGAGCACCTCCGGAGCATCAAGGCCACCGCGGGTGCGTGAAGAGCTCTCGAGCGGGGGCCGCGGCTAGGCCGAGAGCCCGGGCCGTGGCCGCGCTCGAAGGTCGGCGACAAGCAGGCCGAGCGCAACGAGCACCACGGTCGCCGAGCTGAGCGTCAGCGACCACTGCACGCCGATCACGGCGCCGAGGACACCGACTGTCACGCCGCTGCCCGCGCGCAGGCCGAGCATCGAGGTGTTGAAGAGTCCCACCATGCGGCCGCGCAGATGGGGCGGGGCCAGGAGCTGGATGATGGTCTGCGCCATCGACGTGAACGCGATGTTGAAGGTGCCGGCCAGCACGAGAAGGATCACCGCAGCCGGGTAGCTCTGCGCCGCCGGAAAGAGCGCCATCAGCACACCCCAGACCGCGGCGCAGCCGATCGCGGTCCGCGCGCTGAGCCGGATGAACGGCGCGCTCTCGAGGAGCACCGCGCCGATGATGGCGCCGACGGCGTTGGCGGCGAGCAGCACGCTGTACCAGGCGCCCGCCTCGTCGGCGCCGAGATGGTGCGCATACTCCGGCATCTGGGCCTGGAACGCGTTGCCGACGAGAAACGACGTGGTCCCGCCCAACCCGATCATCATGATGACGCGCGGATCGGAGCGCGCCTCGGCGAGCAGGCGAGGGATCTCGGCGAGCCCGAAGCGGGGTGCGCGCCGCTTTCCCTCGGCGTCTCGCAGGTGGCCCGTGTACGGGATGCGCAGCAGGAAGAGCGTGAACGGGGCATAGATGAGGATGTTGACGAGGAGCCCCAGGCCCGGGCCGAGGAGGAGCATGAGTCCGCCCCCGACGGCCGGCCCGAGCAGGATCGCCAGATAGCGGCTCGTGGCGTTGAGACGGATGGCGCTCGGCAGGCGCTCCGGGCCCACGATGTCGTGGATGATGAGCTGTGAGGCCGCTATGCCGATTACACCCGCTCCTCCATGAATGAGCAGGATCACCGCCGCGTGCCAGATCCGCAGCGTCCCCGTGAGAAACAGCACGGCCCAGGACAACGACGCGAGCGCGAACAGCCCCTGGGAGATCTGGATGAGCTTGCGGCAATCGAAGCGATCGGCCAGGGCGCCCGCGTAGACCGAGAAGAGCAGGAAGGGCACCCAGTGGCTGATGACGGCGAACCCCGCGAGCGTCGGCGAGTGGAACGCCTGGAAGATCACCCAGTAGCTGATCACGTGCTCGATGTTGTCGGCGGTCGCGCTGAGGAGTACGAGGACGAAGTAGCGACGGTAGTCACGGTGGTGGAGCGCCCCGAACTTCGTGCCCGGCGGGGGCCCAGGGGCGAGCAGCGGCGATCGACTCACTGGGGCGATTATAATCCGTGCTCAGATAGTGCGCGCCTCAGGCCGTGGCGCGGATAAAAGGAGAGGAACCACATGAAGGGCGTGACCTTGCCGACCGAGACGGTGTTCGTGATGGAGGCGTCGCCGATCAAGTTCGGGCTCGGCGCCACCGACGAGATCGCCTACGACGCCCGCCGGCTCGGGCTCAAGCGGGTGTTGATCGTGACCGACCGGCACATCGGCGAGCTGGGGCTGCCCGACCGCGTTCGCGCGCTTCTCGAAGAGGAAGGCATCAAGGCCGACATCTACGACGGCGTCGAGATCGAGCCGACCGACCGGTCGATGGAGGAAGCCGCCGAGTACGCGCGCCAGCGTGAGCTCGATGGACTCATCGCCGTCGGCGGCGGCAGCGCGCTCGACACGTGCAAGGCGGTCAATCTGTTGACGACGTATCCGGGGCCGCTGCTGGACTATGTGAATCAGCCCGTCGGACGGGGCCGCCCGGTGCCGGGCCCGCTCAAGCCGCTGATCGCCGTCCCGACGACGGCGGGGACCGGCAGTGAGACGACCGCGGTGGCGGTGACCCACGTCCTCGATCACCACGTGAAGGCCGGCGTGTCGCACCGGCTGCTGCGCCCGACGCTCGGGATCGTCGACCCGCTCAACACGCTGACCGCGCCGGCGGAGGTCACGGCCGCGGCGGGCGCCGATATCTTGACGCACGCCATCGAGTCCTACACGACGCGCCCGTACCACGCGCGGCCCAAGCACCATCCCCCCGATCGGCCGGCCTACATCGGCGCCAATCCGGCGAGCGACATCTGGTGTGAAAAGGCCATCGAGTACGTCGGCAAGTACCTGCGACGCGCCGTGCTCAACGGGCTCGACCTCGAGGCGCGCGTGCACCTGGCCCTGGCCGCCAACTACGCGGGCGTCGGCTTTGGCAACGCCGGCGTGCACATCCCGCACGCCCTCGGCTATCCGATCGCCGGCCTCGTGCGCGAGTACGTGCCGAGCGGGTACCGGACCAACCACCCGCTCGTCCCGCACGGGGTCTCGGTCGTCGTGACGGCGCCGGCCACGTTCCGGTTCACCTACGCGACGGCACCGGAGCGGCACCTCCGCGCCGCGGAGCTGATGGGCGTTCCGACCGTCGGGCTCTCCGAGCGTGACGCGCGCGAAGTGCTGCCCGGCGCGCTAGTCGCGCTCATGCGAGACATCGGCGTTCCCAACGGCCTCACAGCGCTCGGCTACGGCGAGCGCGACATCCCCGCGCTGGTCGATGGCACGCTGAAGCAGCCGCGGCTGTTGAGCGGCGCGCCGCGGGCAGTCGACGCCGGCGAGATCGGCGCGATCCTGCACGACTCGCTCCGCTGCTGGTAACACAGCCGTAGCGCGTCGCCTCGCGTGGAGTCGGAGGCGCCAGGGCGTGTGTGGTAGGGGTCGCGGGACCACGCGGCACGCGTGCGCTACTCCGCCGCGGCTGGGCTCCATCCGGGCGCGTGCAGGTCCGTCGCCGCTCGGAGGGAACGAGTCCCGTCGACCCCTACCGCACACGCCCTGGCGCCTCCGGCTTCGCGTGCGATGGCCAGCCCTACGCCTCGCCGCGTATCGGGTAGCTCGGCGGCGCGATCTCGTCGAGCGGCTTGCCGGTCCAGTGCCATTGCGGGATGGCTGTCCACAGGCGCTCGCCCTCGGCCTGCACGTCGTTCAGCAGCGCCTGCTCGTCGATGCGAGCGGCCCGGCCGCCCTCCACGAGCACCTGGCCGTCGACGATGACGGTCTCGACGTCGCGTCCGCTGCCACAGTCGACGAGCGCCTTGATCGGATCGTGCACGGCGCCGTAGTGCAGGTGGCGCAGGCCGACGACAATGATGTCGGCCTTGGCGCCCGGCGCCAGCCGTCCGAGGTCGTCGCGGCCGAGATGGCGCGCCCCGCCGAGCGTGGCGGCGTCGAAGACGTCCTGCGGTCGGCCGACCCGGAAGCTTCCGTCGGCCAGGCGGCACATCAGCGCGGCCCAGCGCATCTCGTGGATGAGATCTTGCGGATACGTGTCGGTGCCGAGCGCGATGTTGATCCCGAGCGCGCGATAGCGCTCGAACGACTCGAACTTGACGCCCATCTTGGCGTACTTGTACGGAGCGTGGACCACCGTGACGCCGCTGTCGGCGAGGAGCTTCAGGTCGTCGGCGTAGGGGTAGTGACACCAGGAGTGATCGTTGTGGAACACGCAGTGTCCGAGGCCGGTGCGCGGCTTGAGGAAGCCGATCGAGTGCAGGAGCTGGATCGGCGTCTGGCCGTGTTGCTCGAGGATGTGGTGAAACTCGCGCTGATTCATCGCGGCGTGGAGCTGCATCGGGACGCCCAGGTCATCGGCCCAGCGTCGCGCCTGACGCAACAGCTCGGGCGTGCAAGTATCGAGCTGACCCGGATAGAGCATCGCGCGGATGCGCCCGTTGTACGCGCCGTCGTACTCCTTGATGTAGGTCACCGCGCGCTCGAGCCCGGCGATGCCGTTGGCCTCGTCCCATTCCCAGACGATCCGACTGCCGTCGAAGGCGTAACCGGCGGACCGGAACGCCGGGCCCAGATAGGCGCGCACGCCGAGCTCTCCCGCGATGCGAGTGAACGCCGCGGGACCACCCGCCATCGTGCCCACGTCCATGATCGTCGTGGCGCCGGCGCGGAGCGCGGACCAGAGACCATAGGTCCCGGCGACGTCCGCGCGGTCTCCAGCGCGTGGCACCACCGTGCCGAGGCGAGGCGCGACGTAGCCGACGAAGTTGCTCCCGAAGTAGTCGGCCTTGAGCCCGTCGAGGAAGACCGCCTGGCCCGCGTTGGTGGCGGCGTGCAGGTGACAGTTGATCAAGCCCGGGGACACGAGCTTGCCGGTGGCGTCGACACGACGATCGACCGGCCCGTCGAACGTCGGCCCGACGTGGATGACCCGGTCGTCCTCGAAGACCACGCACCCGCTCGGAATCAGCTCGTGCCCGCTGCCGCTGTAGCCGACCACCCAGCCGCCCTGGATCAGCGTTCGCATCGTCTCACTCCTCCGTGAACAGGCATCAGGCGCTCGCCGCGAATCCCTGCGGGACTAGTCGGAAGGCCTTGGCGAACTTGCTGGCGAACGTCTGGTACCCCACGATGAACGTCAGCTCGACGACCTCGGCGTCCGAGAAATGCTTCCGGAGCTGCTCGACGCACGCATCGGTCACCTCCTGGTCCTCGCGCGTGATGGCCTCGGCGTACTCGAGCGCCGCGCTCTCGCGCACCGAGAACCGATCGCTCTGCCGGTAGCGCCAGAGCTCGTCGAGCTTCTCGCGCGAGATGCCGACCTTCGCGCCGACGGCGCGACGGATGTCCATTCAGTACGCGCTTCCGTAGAGCGCGGCGACGTGCACGTTCAGCAAGGCTCGGAGCGGCGCGTCGATCCGCCCGAACCACTCCAGCGCGGTGTAGAGCCCGCCGAGCCCCAGCATGAGCGGAATCCGGTGGGCCATGATCCGCTCCGGCGTGGGCACCTGACCGAACATCGCCTTGCCGATCTGATAGAAGGCGCGGACCGCCAGCCCGGGACGTTCGACTTCGCTGATCCTTGGCATGAGCATCCTCCTGGTGTCGCGTGTCGGCCTCTCTGCGCGTATGGTACCTTGATGAGCAACCACATGGCCGCTTCACGCGGGCGCATGCGAGCGAACGAAGCGATGGAGCAGCGCCGACTCGGCCGGACCGACATCGTGGCGAGCGTTCTGGGCTTCGGGGGCTCCGAGATCGGCTACCAGGGCGCGAGCGGTCGCACGGTCGTCCGACTCCTCGGAAGCGCCCTCGATGCCGGGCTCAACGTGATCGACACCGCCGAGTGCTACGAGGACAGCGAGAGTCTCATCGGAAAGGCGATCGGCTCCCGGCGCCGGGAGTTTTATCTCTTCACGAAGTGCGGCCATGCCGGCGGCTGGTCGCGCGCGGACTGGCGGCAAGCGCCGCTGGTGGCCAGTATCGAGCGCAGCCTGCGCCGCCTCGCGACTGACTACCTCGATCTCATCCAGCTCCATAGCTGCTCGCTCGCCACCCTGCGAACGGGCGAGGCCATCGAGGCCCTGGAGCGGGCCCGCGCGCGGGGCTGGGCCCGGTACATCGGCTACAGCGGCGACGGCGAGGCGGCCCGCTACGCCGTCGAGTGCGGGCGCTTCGACACGCTCCAGACCTCGATCAGCATCGCGGACCAGGAGGCCATCGACCGCACGCTGCCGCTGGCAAGCGCCCGGCAGATGGGCGTGATCGCCAAGCGGCCGCTGGCCAACGTGGCCTGGCGCCATGAACGGAAGCCGGCCGAGCCGTATTACCAGACCTATTGGTCGCGGCTCCGCACGCTGGACTATCGGTTCTTGAAGTCCGCGCCCGACACGGCCGTGGGCACTGCGTTGCGCTTCACCCTGGGCGCGCCGGGCGTCCACACCGCCATCGTCGGGACCACGAAGCCGGAGCGATGGCAGCAGAACGCCGCGCTGCTCCAGGCCGGTGCCTTGCCTCCGCGAGAATTCGAGCAGATCCGCGCACGCTGGCACGAGGTCGCCGACGGGTCGTGGGAGGGCCAGGTCTGATGGCGCTGACCGCTCCGCCCGGCGGCCGCTCGATCTTCTCGCCCGCGACCGCGCGGGAGCGCGCCGAAAACTTCGAGCATTACTGGGTCTACCTCCGACACAGGGACGGCGAGCTGCTCGAAGCCGAGAGAGCGCTGGCGAACAAGCAGCGCGTCCTCGCCCGTTTTCAGGAGCACCCGGTCCGGTCGCGCAGGCCGCTCGCAGCTCCAGAGCGTTTCTATCGCAACTACGTCACGATGCGGGACGATCCGCGGACGCTTGATCGGACGACCCTGCTGTTGACCTTTCTCTACAAGTTCGCGCGTCACGAGTGGGTCGGGATCTCGGCCGCGTGGGACGCCACGCCGACCCTGGCCGACTCGGAGCACCTGACCGACAAGATCAGCCGCTATCATCTCGCCGAGGAGTTCGGCCACATGCGCCTCTTCCACGAGATGTTGGAGACGTTCCATCTCGACCGAGTGGAATGGGTCCCGTTGCCGAACTGGGTGAAGCAGGCTTACGGCGTCTTCACCCGCATGCCGCCGGCGCTCATGTCGTCGGCGGCCTTTGTGACCGAGTTGATGGGCTTCACGGTCTATCTGCAACTCGACAAGATTCTCGACGAGACCCTCGCCGACGAGCCCGAGGCCCGGGAGCGGGTACGTGGGCTGCTGCATGAGATCGCGGTCGACGAGCTCGGCCATGTCGGCCTTCGCCGGAATTACATGGGTCCCGTCGGCCGCCGCGTGGCGAAGCGCATGGTGCGGCCGATGTTCCACGCGTTCTTCCACAGCATGCCGGAAGCGGCGCTCCTGTTCGACATTCGCCGGATGGTGAAGGACGCCGAAGGCTTCGACTACGGCATGATCCCTCCTGAGATGCTCAGAGGCGCCTGGGTTCCTTCGTACTTCTGGCGTCGCTCGTAGGGGGTCGCGGCCGGCCGGTCGACCCCCGCTTCCGATACACCCGGGGGGGATGACGGGAACGTCAAGCGGGCCCGGTGCTCGTGACAAACCTGACATTCCCTGGTCGCGCCGCACAGCTTCGTCTCCCGGATCCCGCCCAAACGCCGATCTTTCAAAATGAAAGCGATTTGGCTCGGGCCTTGCTTAACAGGGTGGATTTCTATGTCGACGGAGATTGGGGGAGACCCATGAAGAAGTGGATCGCCACGGCACCACTCGTCGTCTCGCTGCTCCTGCTCCTGGTTCTGGGGACGCAAGGCTGGTCGCAGAGCCAGCCGCTCTCGTTTGGAGTCATCGTCTGGCGCAGCCCGATCCTGACGGCGCAATTCTGGAATCCGATTCTGCGCTACGTCTCGGAACGAGGCGGGGTGCCGCTGCAGCTCAAAGTCGCCCCAACCGGTCCGGAGCATGCCGCTATGGTCCGGCGCGGCGAGCTGCACTTCCTGTACTCCAATCACAACTTCATCAAGGAGAACGAAGAGAGCGGATACCGAGTGTTTGGGCGGGCCCAGGGAGACGCGGAGCGCGGAGAGATCGTGGTCTTGAAGGACTCCCCGATTCAGTCTCTGGCGGACCTCGAGGGCAAGGAAGTGGTATTCCCGCACAACGCAGCGTTCCTGGGCTATCACCTGCCCATGGATGCCTTGCTCCGCAAGGGGATCCAGGTCAAGCCGCACTTCGCCGGCAACCAGGAAGGCGCGATGGGCCAGTTGAAGGCTGGGCGCGCCGTCGCCGCGGGCGTGAACGGGGTGGTGATGCGGGCCTTCGCCCAGCGCGAGAACGTCGCCTACCGCGTGGTGTGGAGCTCCGACAAGTATCTGAACCTCGCCCTCTCATCCCTCCCGTCGGTCCCGCCGGAGACAGTCAAGGCGGTGCGGGAGGCGTTTCTCAAGATGGCCGATGACCCGGAAGGGGCGAAGGTGCTGGCCGCGAGCGCCGCCGTCCTCAAGCAGGCG
>QHSV01000501.1 GCA_003221655.1 Candidatus Rokuibacteriota bacterium | reverse complement strand
CGTCGAGGTCCTCGAGGCCACCGGTCAGCTTCGAGTTGGAGTCGCCTTCGAGCCCCTCGCCCCGGCGCACGGCCTCCACCACCGCGTCGCGACCGTACTTCTGCGCGTACCCGAGCAGCGCCGCGAGGTCGAGCTTGTTCGGGTTCGTCGCCTCGATCGCCTGCCGGTTGCGCTTCTCCCAGTGGCCGATGAGGTCCGCGTAGAGCATGCACGCCCAGCCGACGCCGCCCTCGAGGAAGGCGAAGTTCAGGTCCGGGAACCGGCGCGTCACGCCGCCGAAGAAGAGGGTCTTCGCGACCGCGTGGCCGGCCGAGGCGAAGTGACCGATGTGGTTGAAGCAGAAGTTCGACGGCGAGTTGCGGAGCAGGATCGAGCGCGCGCCGTTGTGAAAGCTCGGCGCGACGCGGAGCTCGCGGCACTTGACCCACACCGGATCGTAGTCGTGGTCGCTGTCGATGCCGATCACGTCGTACCACTCGGCGAAGCGCGCCGCGTGCGGCAGATGGCGCGGCGCAGCCGGGTGTCCTGCATGCGGTGGAACCCGAGCCCGGCCGTGGGATAGACGACGCAGAAGTCGATGCCGAGGTCGTCGAGCCGCTCATACATGAGCCGCGGCAGCATCGCGGTGGCGCGGTCGAGCACGTTCTCGGACGGCGAGGACCAGAACGCCTCCATGCCGACGCGGCGGTGTCGTCGCTCGGGCACGGACATCCGGAGCGCGCTCGGGACGCGATCGGTGGCGGTCGCCAGGGCCTCGACCGCCGCGTCCCCGCCGATGCGCCGGAACTCCTCGCGCATGACCGGCCCGTACTCCAGCCAGTGACCGTCGGCGTCGATGATCGGGTGGTTGAGACGGGAGCGCAGCTTCCGGGCCTACACAACCCTCCGGCTGCACGTCATCAGCATTACCACCCAGGTAATTGATCTCCTGACGACGCGGGCGGAGGATGCGGCAGGAGGAACGATGGGCATGCTTCGAGTCGCCTTCGCCGGCACTTTCTCCGCGACCCTCGAACCAACGGTCCGAGCTCGCCTGGGGATGCCGTGCGACGTCATCCTGGCCGACGAGACCGGGATCGTCTCGCAGCTGTCCGATGTGGACGTGCTGATCACCCTCGGGTTCACCCGCGAGATGGCCGCGGCCGCGAAGCGACTGAAGCTCGTCCAGGTGCCCGGCGCCGGCCTCGATCGGATCGATCGCGCCGCGCTGCCGGCGGGGGCGCTCCTGGCGAACGTCTATGGCCACGAGATCGGCATCGCCGAGTACGTGCTGGGCGCGATGCTCACGCTGACGCGCGGCTTCGCGCGGCTCGACGCGGCGCTCCGGCGGGGGGCCTGGGAGAGTCAGTGGGCGGTAGGCTCGTCGCCGCCGGCGCCCTGGCCGGAGCTGGCGGGAAAGACGCTCGGCATCCTCGGCTACGGTCGGATCGGGCAGGCTCTGGCCCGGCGGGCGCGCGCGTTCGACATGGAGGTCTGCGCCATCCGGCGCGAGGTGACGCGATCCGACTCCGAAGGGCTCGCGTTCCTCGGTGGGCCGGACGCGCTCGGCGAGGTCGTGCGGCGGGCCGACTATCTGGCCGTCACGCTCTCGCTCACCGACGCCACCCGCGGTATTCTCGGCGAGCGAGAGCTTCGAAAGATGAAACCGACCGCCGTCCTCATCAACGTGGCGCGCGCCGAGATCGTCGACGAAGACGCGCTCTATCAGGCGCTCGCCGAGCAGCGTATCGCGGGGGCCGCCCTCGACGTCTGGTATCGCTATCCGAAGGCGGCCGGCCCGACCCTGCCGGCCCGCCAGCCGTTCCACGAGCTGCCGAACGTGCTCATGACGCCGCACGTGTCCGGCTGGACCGAGGGAATGCTGGAGGCACGGGCGAAGCTGATCGCGGAAAACATCCAGCGCACCGCACGGGGCGAGAGCCCGCTGAATCTGATTCGCTGACCGGAACAGGCCGGACCGTTCTGCGCGTGCCCTTCTTCTACGGCTGGGTGCTCGTCGCCGTCGCCTTCGTCACCATGGCGATCGGCGTCAACGCGCGCACCGCCTTCTCCCTGCTGTTCCCGCCGATTCTCGACGAGTTCGGCTGGGAGCGGGGCTTGACGGCCGGCGCATTCTCATTTGGGTTTCTCGTCTCGGCAGCGCTGAGCCCCCTGGTCGGTCGCCTGATGGATCGCCGCGGACCACGGGTCGTGATCGAGATGGGCGTGGTCGTCATGGCGGCCGGGCTGATGCTGGCGCCGCTCGTGCGCCGGCCGTGGCACCTCTACGTCACGCTCGGCGTGCTCGTCGGCGGCGGGGGCAACTGTCTTGGATATACCGGTCAGTCGCTCTTCCTCCCGAACTGGTTCGTCCGCCGACGGGGTTTGGCGATGAGCCTCGCCTTCTCCGGCGTCGGCGTGGGGTCGATCGTCCTGCTGCCCTGGCTGCAGACCCTCATCGCTCGTACCGGCTGGCGCGCCGCCTGCTGGGCGTTGGGCCTCCTGGTGCTGGGAATATTGGCGCCGCTCAATCTCTTGCTGAGGCACCGGCCCGCGGACCTCGGGCTCAATCCCGACGGTGACCACTCCGCTCCCGGCGCGGCCGCTGAAAGGCGAATGACCAACGTGGTGGACGCGGCGTGGGTGGCGGTCGACTGGACCCTCGCCCGCGCGCTCCGCACGGCACGCTTCTGGTGGATCGCGGTGGGATATTTCTTCGGCCTCTTCGCCTGGTACGCGGTGCAGGTCCATCAGACGAAATACCTCGTCGAGATCGGATTCAGCCAGACTCACGCCGCGTGGGCGCTGGGACTCGTGAGCCTCGTCGCCGTCCCCGGACAGATTGCACTGGGGCATCTCTCGGACCGGATCGGGCGGGAATGGGTGTGGACGGTGGGAAGCCTGGGCTTCGTGCTCTGCCTGCTGGCCCTGCTCGCTCTCCGTCACGCACCGGCGCCGGCGCTGCTCTACCTCATGATCGTCGCGCAGGGCATGCTCGGCTACAGCCTCACGTCCGTGATCGGCGCCATTCCGGTCGAAATCTTCGAGGGCCGGCACTACGGAGCCATCTTCGGCACGCTGATGGTGGCCGCGATCACGGGCGGGGCCGCAGGACCCTGGCTGACGGGCGCGCTCTACGACATTACGGGCAGCTACACGCCGGCCTTCTGGATCGCCATCGGCGGCTCTGCGCTGTCGGCGTTGGCCATCTGGCTCGCCGCCCCGCGCAAGGTGCGCGCGGTCGCCGGGCGCGCCGGCCTCGGCCGGCGGCTCACGCGGTAAGCGAGCTTCGTGCGGCGCGGATCGCGCGCCAGATGGCGTACGGCGTTGCCTGCCGGTGAATGTCTGGCCGGTCGCACGGTCGACGACGCAGATCTCGCACATCGCCTGCCCGAGGCCCTGGACGATGCCGCCGTGGGTCTGGCCCTCGACGATCAGCGGATTGATGGCGCGGCCCACGTCGTCGATGGCGATGTAGCGCACGAGATCGACAGCGCCGGTCTCCGGGTCCACCTCGACCTCGCACACGTGGCAGCCGTTCGGGAAGACGAGCTCGTGCATCTCGTTGTCACGCACGACCGCGAGACCGCCGGATATCTCGAACAACCCTATCCCACGATCGGTGCCCGCGACGGTGAAGCGGCCGCGCGTGTACGTCATGTCGCCCGGCGCCGCCTCCAGGGCGAGGGCCGCGCGGCGCTTGCCCTCGGCGATCAGGTCGTCGGCCGCGAGCGCGATGACCGCGCCCGCCATGCGCATCGAGCGGCCCGAGTGGGTGCCGCCGCCGAAGCTTACGCGGTTGGTGTCACCGGACAGGATGCGTACCGCCTCGATCTCGAGCCCGAGCCCCGCCGCCGCAACCTGGGCGAAGCTCGTCTCGTGTCCCTGGCCCGCGGACTGGGTGCCGACCACGACCTCGACGATCCCGTCCGCGCGCACCGGCATCCGCGCTTGCTCGCGCGGCGTGCCGGTCGAGGACTCGACGTAGTTGGCCAGACCGAGCCCGAGCAGCTTGCCGCGCGCCCCCGCTGCGGCGCGGCGCCCGCTGACGCCGCTCCAGTCGGCGAGGCGCATCGCGAGCGACATGTTTTCGGCGTACCGCCCGCTGTCGTAGACCATGCCCAACGGGTTGGCGTAGGGCATCTGGGCCTCGCCGACCAGGTTGCGGCGGCGGAGCTCGATGCGGTCGATGCCCGTCGCGTCGGCGGCGAGATCGATCAGCCGCTCGATCGCGAAGGTGACCTCGGGACGGCCCGATGAGCGGCTCGGCGCTGGTGAAGATCGTCGTCGCCGAGCCCGAGTCTGGTGCGCTGCTGGCGTTCCTCAGATCGAGGCCCGAGCGAATGTCCAGCGCCCTGTCGCTCACGGAGGTGCCGCGGGCGCTGCGTCGAGCGCGCTTCGACGCGGCTGTGAGGCGGCGGGCCCAGCGGGTGCTGGCCAGCTGGCCCTCGTTGTCCGCAAGGACCTCGACGGCCTCGTCACCTACGACCGCCGGCTTGCGGCCGCCGCTGAGCGTCTCGACCTCGAGGTGTTAGCGCCTTCCTAGCGGCCGCCCGAGACCTTCACCGCCGCCAGACGCTCGATGACTGTCATGATGACGCTGGTGTCCTGCTCACCGAGTCCGGCCGCCAGCGCCGCCTGCTGGTAGCGCTGCGCCACGTTCGCGAAGCTCACCGGGACGTGCAGCTCCTTGGCGATCGTGTTGAACGTGTCCAGGTCTTTGTTCATCAGCGCCACCTTGAAGCCCGGCTCGAAATCGCGCGGGATCAGCGCCTTCGGG
>QHSV01000500.1 GCA_003221655.1 Candidatus Rokuibacteriota bacterium | reverse complement strand
CGTCGCCCGCCCGCGCCCCCGCCTGTCTCCGTACGGCTTCCCGAGCGCTCACACCTTCGGCGCCGTCGTGTTCTTCGGCGGGCTGATCTATTTCCTCTGGACCATCGAGCTGCGCCGGATCTGGCAGTGGGTGGGGACGGTGGTCCTGGTACTGCTGATCCTCGGAGTCGCGGCGAGCAGGCTCTACCTGAGAGCCCACTGGCTCAGCGACGTGCTCGGAGGCGTTGCGGGCGGCACCGCGTACCTCCTGTTCTTCCTGCTCGCGGCCGATCCGAGACTTCGGCCGTCTCGGTGACGGCAGATCGGGGCGCTCGTGCCCCTCAGCTCACCGTCGCGAGCTTGCCTTCGCCGCGGCGGCGTCGGCTTTCTTGAAGTGCGAGTCGGTGAAGCCGTAGAGATGTGCCCCACCGGCGAGGATCTGGGCCGCGATCTCGCGCGGCACGTTCTTCAAGAGATTCGCCGAGACGTGCGGGAAGTTCGAGTCGAAGTGCGGATAGTCGGTCGAGATGCACATCCGGTCCGCGCCGATGAGGCCGGCCGTCGCCTCGATCTCCGGCTCGCTCCCTTCGACCGCCGCCCAGCAGTTGCGCCGGAAGTACTCGTGCGGCGTCAGGGCGAGGTACGGGGCGTGCGAGTCACGGTACTGGGGATAGTCCCACTCGATGCGGGACAGGAGGCCGGGCACCCACGAGTTCTGAGCTTCCAGGAAGCCGACCCGGAGCTTTGGATGAAACTCGAACACGCCGCCGATGATCATCGCGATCAGGGCCTGCTGCATCTCGATCCAGTGGCTGGCGACGTGGCGATAGAACCTGTTCTCACCGTACAGCGGGATCATGCGGGAGTAGAGGGCGCTCACGCCCTCGTGAAACCCCCAGGTGGCGTCGAGCTCCTCGTGCACGGTGTAGAGGGGGTCCCAGTAGTTCGAGTGCCAGTAGTGGCCGTTGACGAGATTCGGCCGGATGAACGAGCCAACGGCGCCGAGCTCGCGGACGCACCGCACGAGCTCCCGGCAGGCCAGGTGCACGTCGTGTACCGGCAGCATCGCCACCCACTTGAGCTGGTCCGGGCTGTACGCGCAGAACTCGTGGATCCAGTTGTTGTACGCCTGGCAGATGGCCAGGGAGAGCTGCGGGTCCATGTTGTCGCGTCCGAGCAAGGCGAGGCCGGCGGTAGGGTACAGCACCGCGATGTCGACGCCTTCCATTTCCATGCCCATCACCTGGGCGACGGGATCGTAGTCGCGCTCCACCGCGAAGTCGAGCCGGCCAGTATCAAAGAGCCGTGAGCCCGACAAGGGCTGCGTGCTCTGCGGCCCGCTGTTCCGGACGCGCTTGCGGTACTGCTGGAGGTCCATGTCCGAGGTCGGGATGCCGTCGATGACGGTCAGGCCGGCCGCGCTGCGCGTGGGACGGCCGTCGGCGCCCACCGGGACGCTGATCCGGTCCTTGAACTTCGGGTCCAGATAGCGATCGAAGAGGTCCGGCGGCTCCATGATGTGCATGTCGCTGTCCACGAACCTGAATCCGTCTTTCATGGCACTCTCCCTGTTCGCACGACGTCCCTCACTGATAGGCGTCCGGCGCCTGTTTGACGGTTTCCCAGAAGACCGGGTCGTGACCGGGAAAGATACGACCGCGCACGAGCCGGGCGATTGTCTTCAGCTTCTTGAGCGAGTGAAGCGCCAGCGCCGGGTTCCAGACCACGCCGGGCACGCGCTCTTTGTCCGCGTGCTCCTGCCAGTAGCAGGCGTCGCCCGTGAGGATGACCGGGCCCGTCGCGGGCAACTCGACCAGCAAGGACTGGTGGCCCGGCGTGTGGCCGTCCGTTCGCAACACGGTCACGCCCGGGAGCAGCTCGGTATCGCCGTCCAGCAGACGCCAGCGGTAGCCCGGCAAATCGAAGTTCTTCCGGTAATAGAACGACTCGAAGAAGGAGGCCGGGTAGTGGGCATAGGAATACTCGTCCTTCTGGACGATCAACTCGGACTTGGGGAAGAGCGCGGCCCCCCCGGCGTGGTCGTAGTGAAGGTGTGAGAGCACGACCATGTCCACGTGGTCGGGCTCGAGACCCACGAGGTCGAGCCGGTGCACCAGCAAGTCTTCTTCCGTGAAGCGTGCGAGCGGGTCGCTTCGCATGAGCCCCGGGACGGCGCGGGGCGAAAGACCCGTATCGAACAGAATCATCGCGTCGGAGGTGCGCACGAGCCAGCAGGCGATTGGGATCTGGACGCGCTCGCCGGAGAACTCGTCGTAGAAGAGCCCGGAGCGCTCGAAACCCATGAATCCGTTCTGCAGCGCGTACAGGCCCTGGATCGCCATGCCGCGCATGATAGCACCACGCGGTCACCTGTGAGTCGGCCGGGGGCGTGTTGGGCTACAATCGCGCGCATGGACTTTCAGCTGACGGAGCAACAGGAGCTGATCCGCAAGGAAGTGGCGACCCTCGCGCGATCCTTCT
>QHSV01000499.1 GCA_003221655.1 Candidatus Rokuibacteriota bacterium | reverse complement strand
CTGCCGCCCAGCAGGCGGTAGAGCGGGACGCCGGCGACCTTGCCCGCGATGTCCCAGAGCGCGATGTCGATGCCCGACAACGCGTAGATCGTGGGCCCGCTCCGGCCGATCCCATGCAGCACGCGCTGGATCTCGTCGTTGATCGCGGCGATCTGGCTCGGGTCGCGGCCGATGCACATCGGCCCGAGGATCGTGTCGATGGCCGCGCGCGTCGCCGGAAAAATGCGGTGGCCGAAGGCTTCGCCCCAGCCGGTGATCCCGGCATCGGTGTCGATGCGGACGAGCAGCATGTCGATGCTGGTCCGGGCTCGACCGCCGAGCATCGGCGTGGCCCCGTCGATCAGCATCGGCAGGGTGAGGACGATCGTCTCGACCCGCGTGATCTTCATGCGTGCACCTCGCGACCGATCACCGCCGAAAATGCCGTCATGAACCGCTGCATGTGTTCCCTCGTGCCGATGGTGAGGCGGAAGCTGCCATCGATGAGGGGCTTCCGCGCCATGCTCCGGACGAGGATCCCCCGAGCGCGCAACGCCTGCACGACGCCTTCACAATCGCCCGGAGGCCACACCAACATGTAGTTGCCGCCCTCCGCCGAGTGGCGAACGCCGAGCCGCTCGAGCTCGCCGAGCGTCCACGTCCTGGCCGCGAGCACTGCCGCGACGTACCGTCGCATGTGGTCGGGATCGGCCAGGGCGGCCTTGCCGGCGACCACCGCGAACATGTTGATGTCGTACGGCCCGGTCACCCGGCGGAGTCGCTCGATGATGGTCGGGTGGCCGACGGCGAACCCCAGACGTACGGCCGCGAGCCCGGCTGCCTTCGACAAGGACTGCAGCGCGACCACGTTCGAGAGCTCGAGCGCGGCCGGCACCACCGACTGTCCCGTGAAGGCCAAGTAGAGCTCGTCGACGACCACCAGGGTCTCCGGGGCGGCACGCGCGAGCGCCACGATGGCCTGCGGGGTCATGAGCGTCCCGGTTGGATTGTTCGGGTTGCAGATGAAGAAGAGACGGGGACGAGCCTCGAGCCTCCTGGTGATGGCGGCGAGCGGATATTTCAAGTCGTCCAGGTACGGGACCTCGTCGATCACCATGCCCTGCTGCTGCGCGCAGGGCTCGTAGTACCCGAAGGTGGGCACGGTCGTCAGGAACACGTCGCCCCGCCCGCCATAGGCGTCGAAGATCGCCCGGATCGCTGCATCGACGCCGTTGAAGGCCTCGACGTGTTTCATCGCCACGCCGAGCGTCGCGGCGAAAGCTTCGTTGAGCCCCGCGTACTCCGGGTACGTGGCGTAGGCGTCGGGCGGCAGGTTCCGGATGGCGTCCACCACGCCGGGACTTGGTCCCACCGTGCTCTCGTTGAAGTCCAGACGCAGAAGCGACCGGCGCCCCTCGAGGGGAGCGACGTACGGCGTGAGCGCCTCGACGTCCGGCTTCGCTCTGATCACCGACTCGTCTTTTTCTTCAGCTCGGGGATGACGTGCTTGCCGAAGAGCTCGATCGACGACATGACCTTCTCGTGGGGCACGGTCTCGGTGGCCATCAGGAATTGCAGCTCGTCGACCCCGGCGTCCTCGTGGATCGCGATGCCCTTGAGACAGCTGTCCGGATCGCCCGCCACGAGGACCCCGCGGTCGACCAGCGTGTCGGCGTCGATCTGATTCCAGAGGGCCGCGGCGATCTGCCCTGACCCGCCGGAGAGGTCCACCGCGGGCGCGCCTGCGCTCGCCTCGGGCGCGCCGGCAGCGCCTTCGGTCTTGAGATAGCGGGCGAAGTTCGCCTTCAGGTGCTCCGGCACGCCTCCCCAGGAGGCGACCAGCTGCTCGTAGAGATGCGTCTGGTCCTTGAGATAGGGCCGATCTGGCCCGAAGAAGGTTCGGAGCGATTTGGCCGCAAGCTCGCGGGCGCCCTTGTTGTCCCAGTCGCAGAGGGCCATGGTGGAGCTCAGCCACTGGTCGTTGATGAACTTGCCCACCGGCTTCGCGTGGCGCACGCGCTCCTTGTACTGCTTGATGTGCGGGGCGAGATAGGACGGGGCGGCCACACTGAGCGCCATCACACCGATGCCGGTTTCCGCGGCCAGCTCGTAGGTCGCGGGCTGCAGCGCGGCCACCCAGATACGCGGGTGCGGCTTCTGAAAGGGCTTGGGGCGTACGTCGCGCGGCGGCACGTTCCAGAACGTGCCCTCCCACGAGAACTGACCGTCCTCCCAGATCCGAGGAATCATCCGGAGCGACTCTTCCCACATGGCGCGTGTGTTGCGCGGGTCGATGCCCATCCCCATCTGCTCGTACGGCGCCGAGCGCCCGGTGCCGAACTCGACGCGCCCACCCGACATGTGATCGACCATCGCCACACGCTCGGCGACCCGCACGGGGTGATGGTAGGGCAGGATCACGACGCCAAATCCCAGGCGAATGCGCTTGGTCAGCTGGCTCAGGGCTCCGAAGATGACCTCAGGACACGGCGACATCGAGAAGCTCGTGAGAAAGTGGTGCTCGACGAACCAGATGGTGTCGAAACCCATCCGATCGGCCAGGACGCACTGCTCGAGCGTTTCCTGGATGACCGCGTGGTCGTCGACCACCGGCCGCTGCATCTCGTAGGCCAGACTCAATCGCATGCGCTATCCTCCATGTGGTCCCATAGTTTAACCGGACGGCGGATGACGCGCCCGAGGAGATCGCGGTCTTGGTGACGAAGGAGCGCTTCGAGCAGGGCATGACGCTCGCGCAGTACATCGACCGGATGTCCGCCAACAAGGCTCGGTTCGTCAGGGCTCTCGCCACCACCACCATCACGTCCGAAGAGACGCAGGTGCTGGAGCGCCTCGGCGCGACGCGCAGGGTCATGGTCATCACCGAGGACTGGTGCGGCACGTCGCTGGCCGAGGTACCGTTCGTGGCCAAGATGGTCGAAGGGAATCCGAACATCGAGAT
>QHSV01000173.1 GCA_003221655.1 Candidatus Rokuibacteriota bacterium | reverse complement strand
TTCACCTCCTGGAGCGTAGCGCCCCGGTGGACGGTCCAGAACGCGGGCGCCGTCGAGGAGTTCCGCGGTCGCCAGAGTCACGACCGGCCGTTCATTCTTCTGTACGCGGGGATGACTGATCTCTCGGCCGGGCGGATCGACGAAGCCGCCCGCCCCGAGTCGAGCGACCCAGGAAGCGCTCTTCACTAATCTCATGACCCCACCGTCTCATTCTTATTGAGAGGTTCTGCAGCTCCAACTGCTCGAGCAGGAGATGGCGCGCCCCGTCCGCTCACGCGGTCTTGAACGTGAGCACGGCGCGGCTATCGGCCAGGATCCGGGGCTTCGTCCACCGTCACGCCCGGGCGTGACGGGGGCGCACGCTCGGCACGGACTGCGGGAGTCTATGGTAGAGGCTGGGGTTCACCGTAAATGAAGTCGTCCATTACGACGACGTCCCTGGCCGGCGTCTTCAAGAGTCGATTACCACTGGTGATCCGAACCAGAAAGACGCGCTCGCCGGCATCGAAGCCCACTCCGAGGAACGAGAGGCTACCGCGATTCGTGGAGCCCGGCAGAACATTCTGGCTGAGCAGCAGTTCACCATTGACATCGAAGTACTCGATCCTCGTGCTGTCGTCAGTGTTGACGTCGGTGAAGACTGCGCCAAAGCCGTCGACCGTCGCCGGTCTATGAGTGCCGGGCACAAAGAAGAGGACTTCTGTGATCGTGCTGTCCAGCGCAGTGAAGAGTCGCTGGGGGCTGAAGGTGCTGAAGAGCTGAGGAAGGACGGGGTGAATGTTGCCGAACCGGACCGGGGTATTCGTCGGGTTGGAGTCGTCCGCGCTCACCTGGAACCCGGTACCCGGGGTGAAGAAGACGACGCCACGCGGAGAATTGAAGTTGAAGAAGTTGGCCGGGAAGCTGTTGGGCGCCGCAAAGGCATCGGGAACGCCATCCCAGTTGATCTCCCGGCGTCCATCCGGAAATGATCCGCCCACACCGTTGTTGGCTCCGAGAAACGTCCGGAAGGCATTGACTGTGGCGAGGATGTCGGACGGGCTTGCCCCAGATGCTTCAAAGACGACCGGCGCAGCCACCGCGATTATTGGCAACGAGAGCATCAACGCGGCAAAGGCAAGCGCGACAGGCTTCATTGTTGTCTCCTCCCGGATAACATTGATCTTCGGCGAGTACGACGTATTCAGATGTTTTGCCGCATGCCAAAACCTCCTCTCCAGCGTTGAAGCAATGTACACCACCCGGGTGAGGGCTGCGTGGCTCCCAACGCTTGAACGCCAGGGCTACCGCGTGACATTCGAACCCGCAGCCTGACGGCCATGGTCACAGCAGAAACTAGGCGACGTTCGCAGGATTGACATCTGTTTGCCCTGGGGTCTACCCTCTCCTAGACGCAAGTGAGAGGGAGAAGTGAGAAGGGTAGCGGCGGTTTCCCTCTTCGCGGTTGCACTCATCCTTGTTCCCGCAGTGCCAAGCTACGCCTGGGGCCGCGCGGGGCATGGCGGCCACGGGTCCGGTCATCATGGGTTCCGGGGCTCTGGCGTCGTCGTGGTCGGCCCCTCGTTCTGGTGGGGCCCGTACTGGTGGGATTACCCGCCGCCCTACTACGCCTACGCTCCGCCACCGGTCATCGTGCAGGAGTCACCCGTGTACGTCGAGCCACCGGCTCCGCCACAGTCCTACTGGTACTACTGCCCGAGCACCAAAGCGTACTACCCGAGCGTGCAGACGTGCGCCGAGGCGTGGATCAAGGTCCCGCCGAGGCCTCGGTAGACGGTCGCCCATACCGCGCGTCTGAACGCCCCGTCCGCGGCCGAGATTCCAGTCCCGGAGCGAGACGAGAGTCCGCGAGAGTCGTGATACGATCAGCGCGGTGCGCACGTCAAATCGTGGGGTTACGTCCGAAGTGCTTCCTCTAGGGCGCGCCACCCCAATCTCGGACGCGGGACCAGCGAAAGGGAGGCTCTCGTGACCTTCAAAAAGTGGGTCTGCGTGGTGCTGCTGGCGGCGCTGGCCGGAATGCTTGTGCAGCCGGCCCGCGCGGAGGCGTTGGAGCCGATGTTCATCTCACTGATCGTGGGGGCCGCGGTCGTGGTGGTGGTCCTCGTCGCGATCCTCATCATCGCCAACGTGACGGAGGGACGGCAACGAACCGGTCAGGCGGTGCCGGGGCCGGTGGCTCCGCTCGTGGCGCTCCAGACCCCGGCGACCGAGAGCCCATAAGTAAGGTGGACGCTGAAGGGTTCATGCGCGCGGCGCTCGCCGAGGCGCGGGTAGGTCTCGGGGCCGGCGAGGTGCCGGTGGGTGCCGTGGTCGTGGTCGACGATGTGATCGTCGGGCAGGCGCACAACGCGCCGATCGCCCTCGTCGACCCAACGGCGCACGCCGAGGTGCTGGCCCTGCGCGAGGCCGCGCTGAAGGTCGGGAACTACCGGCTGCCGGGCGCAGTGCTCTACGCGACGCTCGAGCCGTGCGCGATGTGCTGCGGCGCGGTCATTCAGGCGCGCCTCGCGCGGGTCGTGTACGGCGCGCCCGACCCGCGGGCCGGCGCCGTCGAGTCGCGCTACCGGCTGCTCGACGACGGGCGCCTGAACCATCGCGTCGAGGCGCTGGGCGGCGTGCTCGGCGCCGAGTGCGGCGCGCTGCTGAAGGAGTTCTTCGAGACGAAGCGCGGCTGAGGCCCTAGAGCGCCGCCACCCCCGGGATGACCTTCGCGCCCATCAGCTCGATCGAGCGCATCGTCGTCGGGTGGTCCATGCGCGACTCCTGAGCTTCGAGGAGCAGGTGGCCGACCCCCAGCTCGCGCTGGATGCGCGAGAAACGATCGATCACCTCGTCGGGCGTGCCGGCGACGATGAACTGGCCGTCCAGCAGCTCCTGGTAGCTCAGCGTCGCCAGCGACCGCGGGCGCGCGCGTAGCGCGAACTGCGCCCCCGCTCGTGAGCGCATGCCCACCGGGGCGAAGTACTCGGTCGGCGCGCGCAGCGTCGGTCCCATACGCCAGACGAAATGCCGTCCGGCCTCGAGCGCTTTCGCTTTGGTCTCCGCCGTGACGGCGCAGATCAGGAAGCCGAGGTTGTCGGCGGTCACGGTCCGGCCGACCTCGGCGGCGCCCTGGCGGTAGTAGTCGAACAGCTCACGCGCGATCTCGAACGGCACCAGGAACGGCACGTAGGTGTAGCCGCGGCGCCCGGCCCACACGGCCGTCTCGGGGCTGGCGGTGCCGGGAGTCCAGATGGGCGGATGCGGCTTCTGAAGCGGCAGGCACCACGGGTTGACGTGACGGAAGTGGTAGTGGCGGCCCTCCCAGCGGAACGGCCCTGGCTCGGTCCAGCATTTGAGGATGAGGTCGTGGCACTCCTCGAAGCGCTCGCGGTTGTGGACGGGGTTTGTGTTGGACCACCAGGTCTCCACGCCGACGCCGCGCACAAATCCGGACAACACCCGGCCGCCGGAGATGAGGTCCGCCATGGCGAGCTGCTCGGCCATCCGCACGGGGTTCTCCTCGATCGGCAGGATATTGCCGAGGAGCAAAATCTTCGCCCGCCGGGTCGTGCGGCCCAGAACCGCCGCGGTCATGTTCACGCCGACGTTCACGCACGAGGGGGTGGAGTGGTGCTCGTTGATCATGAGGCCGTCGAAGCCCGCCTGGTCGGCGAACTCGTACTCGGTGAGGTAGCGCTGGTAGTTCGCGGCGGCCTTCTCCCGGTCGAAGAAGCGGTTCGGAAACTCGAGGCGGAGCGAGGGGTACTTGTCGCCCTCCTCGTCGGGGAACTCGTGGTGCGGCATCTCGCTGAAGTAGTAGAGCTTCATCGCCGGTTATGTCCTCCGAGAAAGTCGAGCACCAGGCGCGCGAAGATTTCAGGCTGCTCCACCGGCGGCAGGTGGCCGCACCGCTCGAGCACGGTGAGGTCAGCGTTGGGCAGGAGCCGCCGGTACTGCTCCCCGCACTCGACGGGCACGACGCGGTCCTCGCGGCCCCAGACGATCAAGGTCGGATTCGTCACGCGGGGCAGAAAGTGCGCCAGACGGGGGTTGTGCATGTACGGCTTCCAGGTCAGGCGCGCCGCCATCTCCCGGTTGCGTGTCGCGATCTCGATCTCCGCCGGCGTGGGCGCTCGGCCGTAGAGCTCGTCCCACTCCGGGACGGTCTTCGGGTCGTGCACGGTCATGGTGAGGAGCTGCGGGGGCGAATAGTAGAAGACGTCGAGGATCTCGCCCTTCTCCGGCTTGAGGCCGACCGGCGCCACCAGAACGAGCCGGTCGATCGAGCCCGGGCTCATCGTCGCCATCTCCGCCGCGGTCCACCCGCCGATCGAGTGGCCCACGAGATGCGGTCGGCCGAGCCCGGCGGCTTCGATAAACCAGAGGTGGAACCGGGCGAGATCGTCGATGCCGTCCATCCAGTCGGCGTCGCCGGAGCGCCCGAAGCCCGGGTGCGTGGGCGCCAACACCGTGAAACGCTCGGCGACCTGCGCTAGCCACCGGGTCCAGCCACGGTTGCCGCCGGCGCCGTGGAGCACCAGCAAGGGATCGCCCTGCCCGCCAATCCACGTGTGCACGCTGACGCCGCCGACGGAGATCGTCTCCTCACGAGGTCGCATGCGCCGTATTATGCTCCAGCCATGGGAAAGACGCCCCTCGCCGTACAGCTCGGTGAGTTCGTCGCCCGGCTCCGTTTCGAGGAGCTCCCCCCGGCCGTCGTCGACAAGGCGAAGGCATTCGTGAACCACGCCGTCACGGTCGGGCTCGTCGGCGCGGACAACGCGCGTACGGCGGCGGCGCGGCGCGCCGTGATCGAGCACGAGAGGCTCGGTGCGCGGCGAATCGGGGCCGGCCAGGGCGCCACGCTGTGGGTGGACGGCACCCGCGTGACGCGCACGGGCGCCGCCTTCGCGAACGGTGTGGCGGTGGCCGTGAACAACCAGTGCGACTCGTATCACATGCTCACTCATCCCGGCGTCCTCATCGTCCCGGCCGGGCTGGCGACCGCCGAAGGGGCAGGAAGGACCGGCCGCGAGCTTCTGACCGCGCTCGTCGCCGGCTACGAGGTGCAGTGCCGGTGCGCGCGCGATTTCATTCCGTCGACCCCGGCGCATGGCTTTCGCGCCAGCCCGGTCTACGGGATTCTCGGCTGCGCCGCGACGACAGCGAGGCTGCTCGGCCTCGATGCGCAGGGGACCACCCATGCCATTGCCCTGGCCGCGAGCTTTGCGGGGAGCCTCATCGAGGGCCAGCGCACCGGTGCGCGCGACGCGGACTTCGCCGAGGCGCAGGCGGCCCGAAGCGGAATGTGGGCGGCCAGCCTCGCCGCCCAGGGCTTTCAGGGGGCGCCGACAGCGCTGGAGGGCGAAGGCGGGTTTTACTACGCGTTTACGGGAAGTAACAAGGGGGATCTGGCCTACACCTTCACCGGGCCGCCCAAGGCCGACCTCGACGAGATCGTGGCGGATCTCGGCAGGCGCTGGGAAGTCCTCGACGTCAAGTTCAAGATCTATCCGACGCCGGGTTTCAATCAGCCGGTCGTCTGGCTGGCGAGCGAGATGACGGCGCGGCACAAGCTCGCCGCCGACGAGATCGAGCACATCACGCTCGAGATGAATTATCTGGAGACGCTCTATCCGTCGCCCAGATTCCCTCGCCCTCCGGCCCCCGACGGCAGCGGATTCGGACGCACAGCCTATATGCTGGCGTACACGGTCATCGCCGGCGACTATCCCGTGCTGGAACGCAACGTCGAGGACCCGCGTGACGCGGGCGCCTCGAGCGGCGCGGAGCTCGCGGCGCGCGTGGCCGCGCTCCAGCGGCGCGTCGAGATCATCGGCGCGGTCGGTCGCGAGTGCTTCGCGCCGCGCTTGACGTTCGCGCTGCGGGACGGCCGGCGCGTCACCGGTGAATACCACGGGCGCGAGCTGATGTGGGACTTCGCGCGGGACGCCGAGGTGCTCCGGCGCTTCGTGCCCGGCTTACCGATCTCGGCGCCGCGCTACGACCGATTCGTGGCCGCCGTGGCCGGGCTGGACAAGGCCCCATCGGTCGACGAGGTCGTCCGGCTCACGTTGCCCGAGTAGCGTCGAGGGGGTGGTCGGCCGCCGTCGGCTACTTCAAGACCGCGTCGGCAATGCGTGACAGCTCCGTCCCCATCTCCGACTCGGTCTTGACCACGGGCGGGCGCACGATGACCCGGTTGGCGCCCGCATCGTGGAAGCGTCTCAGGAGGTCACGATCGGCAGGCTGGCCGTAGACGGAGATTGTGATCTTCGACGGATCGCGTCCCGCGTCCTTCGCCAGCCGATCGAGCGTCGCGCGGCCCTCGCGAAGCTTCTCCGGCGTGACGCGGTTCGGCAGCCAGCCGTCGCCCCAGGCGATGATGCGCTCCAGGATGTTCTTGGCCGAGCCGCCCAGGAGCACCGGCGGGTGCGGCTTCTGCAGGGGCTTGGGGAACGACTTCACGAGGGGGAAGTCGTAGTACTTGCCGTGGAACTCGGCCGCGGGCTTCGTCCACAGCTCTTTCATGGCCAGGATCGACTCCCGCGTCTGGGTCCAGCGATGGTCGAAGTCGCCCCCCATGATCTGGGTCTCTTCCCGGAGCCAGCCCGCCCCGATGCCGAACAGAAACCGCCCGCCGCTGAAGAGGTCGAGCGTCGAGATCTCCTTGGCCAGGAGCAACGGGTGGCGCTCCGGGACGAGCACGATCCCGGTCCCGAGCTTGATCGTCTTCGTGGCGCCCGACGCGCGCGCCAGCGCGACGAACGGATCGACGAAGTGCGAGTAGCTCTCGGGGATGACGCCGTCCTCCGAGCCCGGGAACCGGCTCGTCGAGTGCACGGGGATGAAGGGGTGCTCGGCGCACCAGAACGACTCGAAGCCGAGTTCTTCGGCCTTTTTGGCCATGAACCCGACGTCGACGTGATACGCGGGCAGCGGAACCGAGATACCGATATTCATGGCTATCCTCAGCGAAGCGCCTGACGCAGAGAAGCCGCGACGTGAGAAATGGCGCGGTTGCCGGTGTCGATGAGCCGGCCCATGGGCATGAAGCCGTGGATCATCCCGCCGTAGCAGACGTAGTCCACCCGCCCCCCCGCGTCCGTGAGCCGCGCTGCGTAGGCCGCGCCCTCGTCGCGCAGCGGATCGAACCCCGCGGTGACGACGAGCGCCGGCGGGAGCCCCGCGAGCGACTGCGCGCGCAGCGGCGAGGCACGCCAGTCATCGGCGTCGCTCGGGGATTTCAAGTAGTGATTCGTGAACCACCGCATGCTCTCGCGCGTGAGGAGATATCCCTCGGCGAAATCGCGATACGACTGTGATTCGGCGCTGACGTCGGTCACCGGATAGACGAGAACCTGGAGTGCGATGGCCGGCGCGCCCGCCTCGCGCGCCAGCAGAGCGACCACCGCGGCGAGGTTGCCGCCCGCACTGTCGCCGGCCACAGCAAGGCGTTGGGCGTCGACGCCGAGCTCGCTGCCGTGCGCGGCGACCCAGCGCGTCGCCGCCCAGGCGTCGTCCACGGCGGCCGGAAACTTGTGCTCGGGCGCCAGGCGGTAGTCGACGGCGACGACCGTGATCCCCGCCTCGGCCGTGAGCTGCCGGCATTGCACGTCGTGCGTGTCGAGATCGCCGATCACCCAGCCGCCGCCGTGGAAGTAGACAAGCCCCGGGAGCGGCGTGGCGGCCGCCACGCCCGCCGGTCGATAGACGCGCAGCGGGATCGGCCCGCCGGGTCCGTCGGCCACGAGGTTCCTGACGGCGCCGATCTCCGGCGGCGTCGGGGTGGACGCCGGACGCGTCTCGCGGAACAGCTGGCGGGCGTCCTTGGGTGACAGCGTGTGATAGGCCGGGCGCCCCGACTTGATGACGAGGTTGATCACTTCCTGGGCCTGGGGATCGAGGGCCATGGCACTCTCCTCTGCGGGAAATCGCGAGAGACTAGAACACGTCGTCGCGGCGGCCGGTCTCGAAGTCGTGCGTGCGCTCGGCGAGGGCGGCCTCGTCGAGCAGGCCCTTGTCGGCCAGCAGGCGCTCGAAAGCGTGGAGCCAGCGCTCGTAGTAGCTCGAGGACTCGCCCTCGCGCTCCGCGTGCGCGATCTCGGCGATGAGCTGGGCCTGGAACTCGCGCCACGCGAAGCAGGCTTCGTGACTCATCGCCACGGTCATGCCGAAAATGCGGCCCTGCCACGCTTCGTCGAAGACCAGCTCGCCGTTCTTCCTCGGCAACGCCGCCTGGCCGGACATGTCGGCGATCTCGCGGCTCGGGACGGAGTCCATCGAACTCCCCTCCGATCAGCGGGCCGCGGGGGCCGGGACGACCGCCACGCCGATCATCGCGTCACGCGTGACCAGCTCCGCGAGCGCGGCCTCGCTCAGGCGTTCGGTGCCGGGGGGCCGTTGCGGAAGAACCAGGTACCGGAGCTCGGCGCTCGAGTCCCAGATCCGGATCTCCACGCTCTCGGGCAGGTCGACGCCGAACTCGCGCAACACCACGCGCGGCTCCCGTACCGCGCGGGAGCGGTACTCGAACGACTTGTACCAGACCGGCGGGAGCCCGATGAGAGCGTGCGGATAGCAGGAGCAGAGCGTGCAGACGACGAGGTTGTGGACGCCGGGCGTGTTCTCGACCACCTGGAGGTCGACCCCGCCGAAGCCAAGCTCTTCGATGGCCGCCGTCCCGTCGGCGAGGAGCCGCTGGCGGTACGCCGGATCGACCCAGGCGCGGGCGACGACCTTGGCGCCGTTGTGCGGCCCGATGTCCTGCTCGTAGGCGCCGACGATGCGGTCGACGGCCTCGCTCGAGACGAGCTTCTTCTCGATGAGCAGCGACTCGAGCGCGCGGACCCGTAGCGAGAGGACGGATTCCGGCTCGCGGTGATGGTGTCCGTGTTCGTCGTGGGCGCCGCTCATGACGTGCTCCTTGCAGGAGCGGCCGGCTTGAGATAGCGCTCCCAGAGGTCGAGGTGGACCGGCGCGCACGGCTCGGCCGAGCCGCCCCACAGCTCGGCGGCGTCGAAGCGAACGCTGTAGAGCGCGTGGGGTTGCTGGCCCTGCCCGTGGGCGTTGGTGTCCGGGAATATATAGGATCCGTGCACGCGGTCGATGACGCCGTGCTTGCCGCGCGCGTAGCGGGGCAGCCGCGTATGTCCCACCGGCGCGTCGTTTCGCGTGAGGACACGAACTCCTGTCGCGAAGCGCGGCGGAGGTCCGGGCTGGCGGTAGTGGGGGCGCTCCCTCGTGGCCCGCAGCATACGCTCGAGGAGCTTGGGGTCTGAGTGCGGCGGCGCCGGATCGGACCCGCCGGCGATCTGGGCCATGCGCCGTTCGAGCTCCTCGCGCGTGATCACGCCCTTCTCGACGAGCAGCCGCACGTTACCGTCGAGCCAACGCTCGTAGTAGCTCGAGCCCAGGTAGTCGATCGGCGCCATCCGCTCGATGGCGTGGCGGCTCTCGTCGATGTTGAAGAGGTGCCTGTACGCGCGGGTGAGCCCGAAGACCCGCCCCTCCCAGGCCGCGTGGAAGACGGGCTCGTCTTTCTCGCGCTCGACGCGCCCGAAGCCGTGCATGCCGCCCATGTCGTGGATGCCGTTCATGTCAGCTCGCCTCGCGTGGAACTGTGCAACGCGGTAATGCCCCTGTCAAGAAAGCGGCGCCAGGAGTAGCCGCGCCAGCTCGTCCGGCTGGCTGAGCATCGGATAGTGGCCGGTGTCGAGCTCGTGCCAGACGGCTTTCAGCCGGTCGGCCGTGCGGCGCTGGTGCGTCTCGGGTGGATTCATGGCGCGGCGACAGCGGATGACGATCGCGGGCCACGCCTGGTTCCAGAAGCTTCCGAGCTCCACGGGCGCCTCGAGCGCAGCCACCGGATGCGGCGTGTAACGTGCCAGGGCCCAGGCGCGCGTGCCGGAATCGAGGTCCGCGAACAGCCGTTTCTCCGCGTCGGCCCGTGCGGGTCCGGTCGTGATCGCGGTGGTCTCGTTGGCGGCCACGCGTTTCACGATGTCGCCGACCTTCTCTCCAGACATCAGCGCCAGCGCGTCGATGAAGACCAGCCGTGCGATGCGGTCGCGGGCCAACTCGGCGGCCTTGCAGATCACCATGCCGCCGGAGCTCGTTCCCACGAGGACCACCTGCGTGAGGTCCTCGTAGAACAGGAGCTGCGCGACTTCCTGTGCGTGCGTGGCGACGGTGATGCCCGGGCGCACCAGATGGTGGCGCTCGGCGCAGCCGTCGAGCGTCGGCGCGTAGACGCGGTGTCCGGAGGCCCGCAGGCGATCCACGACAGGCTTCCAGATCCGAACGGACCACGCGGCACGCGTTCGTTGCTCCGCGACGGCTGGGTTCCATCTGGGTGCGCGGCGTCCGTCGCCGCGGTGCTGGGAACGGGTCCTTTTCGACCCCTGCCGCGCCCGTCCCCCGCGTGCCGCACCCGCGGCCGGCGCGCCTAGCGGGTGTATGAGCGAGCTTTATGAAGGGGGAGGGGATATGAGACTGGCGGGGAAGGTTGCACTCATCACCGGGGGTGCGAGCGGTATGGGCCAGAGCGAGGCGGTGATCTTTGCGAGGGAAGGCGCGCGGGTCATGGTTGCTGATGTGCTCGAGTTCGAGGCGCGTCAGGTGGTCGAGAAGATCGCCGCGGCCGGCGGCCAGGCGCGGTTCGTGAAGCTCGACGTCACGAGCGAAGCGGATTGGCAGGCGGCGGTCAAGACGACCGTGGCGGCCTTCGGGAAGCTCGAGCTTCTGGTGAACAACGCGGGGATCAGCGGCACGTTCGATCCGGACACGACCAGCACGGCGGCCTGGGACACCCTCATGAACGTGAATGCGAAGGGTGTCTTTCTGGGCATGAAGCACGCGGTGCCCGCCATGCGCGAAGCGGGCGGTGGCGCCATCGTCAACATCTCCTCGATCTCGGGCTTCGTGGGCCAGGACCGAATCCACATGGGGTACAACGCGTCGAAAGGGGCCGTGCGAATCATGACCAAGTCGGCCGCCGTGCAGTACGCGCAGCACGGCATTCGGGTCAACTCGGTGCACCCCGGCGTCATGCCGCCGATGCGGACCTCCAAAGCATCGGCGGACCCGGCCTGGCGCGAGAAGTCGCTCCGGGCGGTGCCGATGAAGCGAGAAGGACGGGTGGAAGAAGTCGCTCACGCCGTGCTGTTCCTCGCCTCGGACGAGGCGTCGTACATCACCGGGACCGAGCTGGTCGTCGACGGCGGCTATCTGGCGGTGTGAGGCAGGGCCGAAGGAGCGGGCCATGGCGGAGGCGGAGTTCGACCGAGCGAAGGCGAAGACGTTCACGCAGCTCATGGTCCGCCACCTCGAGGGCGCCGCCGTTTCCATCATGATCGAGGTCGGCCGCCGCGTCGGCCTCTTCGAGGCGATGGCGACGCTGGGCGCGGTGACCAGCGCCGAGGTGGCCGAGAAGACCGGTCTCAGCGAGCGTTACGTCCGAGAGTGGCTGGCGGCCATGGTCTGCGGCGGCATCGTCGAGTACGCAGCCACCGAACGCACCTATCGGCTACCCCGAGAGCACGCCGCCGGTCTCACCGGCGCTTCCAGCCGGAATCTCACCGGCATGGCGGAGATGTTCCCGCTGATGAACCGGGTCATCCCGGACGTCGCCGAGGCGTTCCGCACGGGCCGCGGCGTGCCGTACAGCGCTTACCAGCCGGATTTCACAGGCCTCATGGACCGGCGAAGCCGTCCCCGGTACGACGAGCTCCTGTTCAGCGCCTACCTCGCGAAGCCGGAAGGCCTCGTCCCGCGCCTCGACGCCGGCATCCGCGTCGCTGACGTGGGCTGCGGCACAGGGTACTGCATCGCGCAGATGGCCCGGCGCTTCCCGAAGAGCACCTTTGTCGGCTACGACATCTCGTCTGAAGGGATCCGGGAGGCCCGCGCCGCGGCGCACGGACTGGCCAACGCGTCGTTCGTCGTCCAGGACATCACGCGGCTCGAAACTCCCGCGCCTTTCGAGCTGATCACCGCGTTCGACGCGATCCACGACCAGGCCGACCCCGCCGGCGTGCTCCGGCGTGTCTGCGCCGCGCTGTCGCCGGGCGGTACTTTCCTGATGCTCGACGTCTGGGCCTCCAGCGAGCTCGCCGACAACGTCGGCGTCCCGATGGCGCCCTACCTCTACACCATGAGCACCATGCATTGCATGAGCGTGTCGCTCGCCGGTGGCGGTCCCGGGCTCGGCACGGCGTGGGGCCACCAGGTCGCGACCCGGATGCTGCACGAGGCCGGCTTCACCGATGTGAAGCTGTTCGAGCGGGTCGATCCCGCCAACTCGCTCTACGTCGCGCGCCGCGCTGAAGCCTCCTGATCCGCGATGGGTGAGCGCTTGTTCGGCGCGCGCGTGCGCCGGCGCGAGGACGCGCGACTGATCACGGGCCGGGGGCGCTACGTCGCGGACGTCGCGCACCAGGGCTTGCTTCACGTCGCGGTCCACCGAAGCCCACACGCCCACGCGCGCATTGTGCGCGTCGACTCGGCGCAAGCGCTCCGTCGGCCCGGAGTGGTCCGCGTCCTCGTGCCATCAGACGTCGCCGCGCTCGGGCGCCTGCCGCTGCTCGTCCCGCACTCGAGCCTGGTGTCGCCGGCCTGTCCCGAGATCCTGCCCCAGGAGATCGTCTCGTACGCCGGGCAGGCGGTGGCTCTCCTCGTCGCCGAGAGCGCCGCCCAGGCCGAGGACGCGCTCGACTCGCTGCGCGTCGAGTACGAGCCGTTGCCGGCCGTGGCCTCGCTCGACGATGCGCTTCGGCCCGACGGCCCGCGCGTGCATCCCGGCGGCAACGTGGCCTCGCGATTCACCCAGTGTGTCGGCGACCCGGCGGGCGCGCTCGCGCGGGCCGAGGTGGTGCTGCGCGAGCGCTTTCACGTGCACCGCGGCGCCGGCATGGCCATGGAGACACGAGGGATCGCGGCCTGCTGGGATAGTGATCTCGGCCAGGTCACCGTGTGGTCAACGACGCAGGCGCCGCAGATCTTGCGCCGGTTGCTCGCCCGCTACCTCAGGCTGCCCGAGCACGCCGTGCGCGTCGTCACCCAGGACATCGGCGGCGGATTCGGCCCCAAGGCGATCGTCTACGCCGAGGACATCCTGGTGCCGTTCCTGGCGCGCGACCTCGGGCGTCCCGTGCAGTTCGTCGAGACACGCCACGAGCATCTCCTGGCGGTCACACAGGAGCGCGACCAGTGGCACGACGTCGAGTTGGGGCTGACGCGCGAAGGCCGGATCGTGGCCCTGCGCGACGCGTTCGTGCACGATTGTGGCGCCTTCGTCTCGTGGGGCGTCATCGTGCCGATCCTCACCTCGGTGAGCGTGCCCGGCCCTTACCGGGTTCCGAACTACGAGGTGGCACTCACGGCCCTCTACACCAACCGCGTGCCGGTCACCCCGGTGCGTGGCGCCGGCCGGCCCCAGGCGGTGTTCGTGATGGAGCGGATGCTGGACCTGGCGGCCGCGCGCCTCGGGCTCGACCGGGTGCTGCTCCGTACGCGCAACCTGATCCAGCCCGACGAATTTCCGTACGATGTCGGCCTGATCTCCCGCGACAACAGTCCCCGCCGCTACGACAGCGGGAACTACCCGGAGTGCCTGCGGCGAGTCGCCGAAGCCGTGGGCGCGGACGGCTTCGCAGCGGAGCGCGAGCAGGCGCACGCCGCCGGGCGAGCGATCGGCCTTGGATTCGCGCTCTTCGTCGAGGACACGGGGCTCGGCCCGTACGAGGGCGTCAGGGTGCGCGTCGATCCCGTCGGCCGGGTGTTCGTGTTTTCCGGCACATCGAGCCAGGGGCAAGCCCACGAAACCACGCTGGCCCAGATCGTCGCCGACGAGCTCTCGGTGCCGCTCGAGCAAGTCACCGTGATCCCGGGTGA
>QHSV01000498.1 GCA_003221655.1 Candidatus Rokuibacteriota bacterium | reverse complement strand
ATGGACGGCTGGATCTTCCAGCCCGGCTATCCCCTCGTGAGTGCCAGGCTCGAGGGGGGCCAGCTCGTGCTGAGCCAGCAACGCTTCACGTACCTACCCGAGCCCCTTCCCGGGTCGACGCCCGCGGCGCGGGATCAGCTCTGGCAGGTCCCGGTGCAGGTGCGGATCACCGCGGTCGGGCGCTCGGCGAGCGAGCGCCCGCTGCTCGCAGGGGTGGAAACGCGGCTCCCGGTGCCCGAGCGCGTCGGCGCGGTCCTCGTCAATGAGGGCGGCCACGGATTCTATCGCGTGCGCTACAGCGGCGAGCTTCTCGGGCACCTCCTGGACGCCCTGCCCGAGATCGCCGCGATCGAGCGGTTCAACGTCGTGAACGACGCGTGGGCCGTGACCGTGGCGGGCCTCATGGCCCTTCCCGATTACCTCGAACTGACCGCGCGCTTCCGCGACGAGCGTGACCGGAACGTATGGGCGGTCCTGCTCGCGTCGTTCGCCACGCTGAACCGTATCGTCGAGCCCCGCCACCGGCCGCAGCTCGCCGCGCTCGTCCGCGCCCGCGCGGCGCGCGCCTTCGCGGCGCTGGGATGGACGGTGCGGCCCGGGGACGACGAGCTGACGCGCCAGCTCCGGGGCGATCTGCTGCGCGCCCTTGGGGTGCTCGGCGACGACCCCGACGTGCAGGCGCGTGCCGCCGAGCTCTACGCGGGGGCGGCGGGCACGGTCGATCCCAACGTGCTCCCGGCCCTCATCGGCGTGCTCGCCCACGCGGGCGACGCCGCGCGCTATGACGAATTCCTGCAACGGTTCCGGTCGGCGTCCACGCCGCAGGAGGAGCAGCGGTACCTCTACGCCCTGGCCGCCTTCCGGCAACGCGAGCTGCTCGCGCAGACGCTGGCGCGCACGATCAACGGGGAGTTCCGGACCCAGGACGCGCCGTTCGTGGTGCGGTCACTGCTGATGTCCGTCTACGGGCGCGAGCTCGCCTGGGAGTTCGTCAAGGCGAACTGGGACACGATGGAGCGGCAATACCCGAAGGCCGGGCTCCGGCGCCTGGCCGAGGGCGTCACCGGTCTCGCCACGCCCGAGCTGGAGCGCGACGTGCACGCTTTTTTCGAAGCCCGCCGGCCCGAGTTCGGCGGCAAGACGCTCGAGCAGTACCTCGAACAACTCCGCATCGCCGTGCAGTTGCGCGAGCGCGAATCCACCGCGCTCGCCACGTACCTCGCGCGATTCGGCTGAGGGGATCATGCGACGACTGGTGGGGACGATCGCGGTAGCGCTCGCAGGACTCTTCACCCATGCGGCGGGCACGTGGGGCCAGCACGACCACGGCGGCGGTCAGGCGCAGGGGCATCAGGCGGCGCAGGCGTGCGCGATCGAGTTCGAGAAGGTCGTCGGCGAGGGTCGCGGCTACGGCATGGCGTTCGCGGCCGATCAGAACGGCTACCCCGGCCCCCTGCACGTGCTCGAGCTGAAGGACCGGCTCAAGCTGACCGCGGGCCAGGAAGCCAAGATGCGGGAGCTGATGCACGCGATGTTCGCCGAGTCGAAGCCGAAAAGCGCGCGTTTGCTCGAAGCCGAAGCGAAGCTCCGGCATCTGTTCGCCGGGCGCGCGGCCGACGACGCGGCGTTGCGCACGGCCGTCGGCGAGATCGAGCGCGCTCGGAGCGAGGTTCGACTGGTCCATCTCCTGACACACCTCAAGACGCGCGACCTCCTGACCGAGGACCAGCGGCGGATCTACCACCAGGCCCGTTGGGGCACGCTCTAACTGAGCCGCCCCGACGCTTCCCCGGCTGACGGGCATCCGAACGCCGTCGCCGACCGATCACTTCGGCGCAGCCGCCGCTCGCCCGCGAGCGGCTTCGAGTGCCGTCCTGGGCGAGAACCAGCGCTGGGCGACGATCGTTGGGATTATCGCGCTCGCGACGACCGTCGTGACGAGAACCGAGAACTGGGCACGGTCGAGGATGGCGGCGTTGAGGCCATAGAGCGAGGAGATCGTCCCGAAGGTCAGCCCCGTGGACATGAGGAGCGTGGTGAACATGGCGTCCCTGGGAACCCAGCGTCGGGCGAGCGGATACACTCCGAGAATCTTCGTCACTTGCTTGACTCCGAAGAGCGACGCCAGCAGGCCGAAGTTCGCCCAGACGAGTGCCAGCGAGACGTTCATGCCGCCCTTGAGGAAGAAAAACGGCGTGAGGAGGGCGAACGCCACGACCCGGAACCGACGCGTCAGCTCCGGATGCTCGTGGAAGATGCGCGCGAGGGCCAGCCCGAGCACAAATGCGGGCAGCACGGCGTGGCTCTGCGCCTTTTCCGCGAAGAACATGAGCACCAGCAGGGCCGCGACGGCGCCTTTGATCTCCGGCTCGATCACGCGCGCGCCATAGCGTGAGAAGAACCACGGCTGGAGCGCGACCATGGCCCAGATGACGAGTACGGAGACACCCAGAAACGGCACGAGCCACCACGTCGGTCGAACGAACAGGAGGGCCAGCGCCAGCGCGGTGCCGAAGTCGGTCACGAAGGTCGAGGCCATGATCAGCTTGCCGAGCGGCGTGAGCGTCAGCCCGGTCTCCACGAGCACGGTGTAGACCACGGCAAGCGATGTCGTGGAGAGCGCGACACCGGCGATCTGGGCCGACGATGTAGACCAGCCAAGAACCCACGCACAGAAGAGCCAGGCCCCGAGGAACGGCGCCGCGAATGAGACACCGCCGATCAGCACGCTCTCCTTGAGCGTCTCTTGCATGGCCCGCGGGTCCACCTCGGCGCCAGCGAGAAACGTCAGGAAGATGCTGCCGAACGACGCGAGGAAGTCCATCCACGGCGGACTGGAAAGCCCCAGGAAGTTCCCGGCGATGACGCCGAGGCTGATCTCGATCAGCGCCACCGAGATGCCCAGCTCGACGGAGGCGACGCTCGCGAGGAGAATGAGCAGACCGGCGATCACGGCGATCAGGAGATTCTCCATCCGTTCCGTTCCTCTCTCCCGCTGACATGCTGCGCTCTCCCTCGCCCGCGGGAGAACAAAAAACCCCTACCAGCGTCACGGCCGGTAGGGGTCATCAGCCTCGCGATCATGGAGGCGGTCTCGGGCGAACCCCATCGCCCTCAATCAGCGCCTTCATTATCGCGCGCTCGGGCCCGCGGTCAAGAACCGCCGGTCAGGCGATCGCGATCGGCGCGTCGACGTACACCGTGTACGTGCGTGGCCGGCCACGCTCGGCGTCGTTCGGGTCCACGTACACGATCGAGGTTCGGCCGCGGATCTCGCGCGGCAGGATCGCGACCCGGACGAAGCTCGTCGGCTCGCCCTTCGACGCGACGGCGAACACGGGCTCGCGACCGCTCTCGAACCAGGCGCCGCCGGGCAGCACTCTCCGCGCGGGAGCCTCACCCACGGTGACGTCGAGCGCGCCGGCGATCAAACAGCGGACGCCACCGCCCCGGTGCCGGTGCGGCAGCGCGACGCCGCTGGGCGCGAAATCGACGCGATCGGCGCGCATCAAGTACTCCGCGCGAGGGTCGAGGTCGATCGCGTGCTCGAGGAGGACCTTCGCCGCGCTCCCGGGCCCGTCGACCGGCGCCGAGCCGCGGATCAGCTCGCAACGCAGCACGGTGGCGCCCGCGCCCCCCGCGCCGACCTCGCAGGCTCCGGCGCCGTACCAGGCTTGATCCTCGAGAAGAGACACCTCACGCGCTCCGGTCACCGTCACGATCGCGCCGCGTCGCACGTAGAGCACGCGGTTCAGCGCCCGCAGCGAGTACCGTCCGGAAACGCCCAGCGTGTCCTCGCACAGGCGCAGCGCATATCCGGAATTCGCAGACGCCATGGGCGCATTGTACGCTGCGCGCGCTCCGTGATACGTTGCGGGGCGATGAGAGCCTT
>QHSV01000172.1 GCA_003221655.1 Candidatus Rokuibacteriota bacterium | reverse complement strand
CGCATCGAGCGTCACCGGGAACGTGAGTTTGTGCTGCTCGAGGAACGGTCGAACGAGCGACGCGTCCGTGTCGACCGAAACGGCCAGGAGCACGAAGCCTCGTTCCCGGTGGCGGCGATAGAGGCGCTCCATCGCCGGCATCTCTTCCCGGCATGGCGGACACCAGGTCGCCCAGAAGTTGATCATGACCGCCTTGCCGCGCTGCTCCCGGAGCTTGAGCGTCTCGCCGCGCAGGAGCGCCACGGTGAAGTCCTCGGCCCGCTTCGACCGCGACGGCCGGATCAGATCGAGCTCGCGGACGACCTCGTCGAGACCGAGCCCCTGCCCCGCGCGCAGGTCAGCGCTCGTGCTGGGGATGCCGCTCGCGCCCTCGACGCGCGACGGCGCGTCTCCTGCTGTCGACGCCGCCGCCGGGGTGTTTGGCACCGGCTTCAGGGTGGCGAAGAGTCCGACGCCGGCCACCGCGGCCGCGGCGACCACCACCGCCGTCAGCGCCAACTCGCGCCGCATGTCCGCACCCATATCGTCGCCGTCGTCACGGTGAAACCACCCAAAAGTATACCCCTACATTCGCTCGACGATTCGTCCACACTTGCTATAGTAAGCGGACTCGGATGACCTCCACGCGTTCTCTGGGACGACCCGACCCCGCCGCGGAGACATGCTGCGCCGTCGCACCGCGACATCGCGACCGGAGGGATGGACGACACCGTCGAAGGGGCACACCGATCCCCTGGGGAGGACTGAATGGGCGAGCGTGACCTGAGGACGTTGCTCGACGAGGTGAGACGCGGCCGCCTGAGCCGCCGGCGCTTCGTTCAGATGATCGTAGGGCTGGGCCTGACCGCGCCCATGGCCGCCCAGATGCTGGCGTCGGCGGGGCTGGCACAGGCGCAGGCGAAGTGGACGTTCAACCCCACGAAGCGGGGCGGTGGCGGCATCGTCAAGACGCTCTGGTGGCAAGCGCCGACGCTCCTGAACCCGCACTTCGCCAACGGCACGAAGGACCAGGACGCCTCGCGGATCTTCTACGAGCCGCTCGGCGCGTACGATCCCGACGGAAACATCGTCCCGGTGCTCGCCGCCGAGGTGCCGAGCCTCCAGAACGGGCAGGTGGCGAAGGACGGATTGTCCGTGACCTGGCGCCTGAAGAAGAATGTCGTGTGGCACGACGGCAAGCCCTTCACGGCCGACGACGTGGTCTTCAACTGGGAGTACGTCCTGGATCCGGCGACGTCCGCCGTCACGGTCGGCCAGTACCGCGACATCTCCCGGATTGACAAGCTCGACAATCACACCGTGAAACTCGTCTTCAAGTCGCCGACGCCGTTCTGGTCGGCGGCGTTCTGCGGCCCGACCGGGATGATCATCCCCAAGCACCTCTTCCAGGCTTACAAGGGCGACAAGTCGCGCGAGGCTCCGACCAACCTGAAGCCCGTGGGCACCGGACCGTACCGATTTGTCGACTTCAAGCCGGGCGACATCGTCCGCGGCGAGCTCAATTCGAGCTATCACGTGGCCAACCGACCGTTCTTCGACCAGATCGAGATGAAGGGCGGCGGCGACGCGCCTTCAGCCGCACGCGCCGTGCTCCAGACTGGCGAGTTCGACTACGCCTGGAACATGCAGGTGGAGGACGAGATTCTGAGACGCTGGGAGCAGGGCGGCAAGGGCCGCGCCGATATCGTCTCGGGCGGCAACATCGAGCACATCCAGCTCAACACCACCGATCCGTGGACCGAGGTCGACGGCGAGCGGTCCTCGACCAAGACCAGACACCCCGTGTTGAGCGACCCCGCGGTGCGCCAGGCTCTGAACGTCCTGGTCGACCGCGGGTCGGTCCAGGAGGAGATCTACGGGCGCACAGGCGTCGCCACCGCGAACTTCATCAATGCACCGTCCCGGTTCGTCTCGAAGAACACGAAGTGGGAGTTCAATGTCGACAAGGCGAACCAGATCCTCGACGCGGCGGGCTGGAAGCGCGGCGCCGACGGCGTCCGCGCCAAGGACGGCAAGAAATTGAAGTTCGTCTACCAGACGTCCATCAATGCTCCCCGGCAAAAGACCCAGCAGATCGTGAAGCAGGCGTGCGCCAAGGCCGGCATCGACCTCGAGCTGAAGTCGATCACCGCGAACGTGTTCTTCTCGTCGGATCCGGCGAACCCCGACACCTTCCCTCACTTCAGCACGGATCTACAAATGTTCACGACCACCATGACCCAGCCCGACCCGCAACGCTTCATGGACCAGTTCGTCAGCTGGGAAGTCGCCTCCAAGGACAACAAATGGGCGGGCCGCAATCCTACCCGCTGGCGCAACGAGGAGTACGACCGGGCGTGGAAAGCCGCCGAGACGGAGATGGACCTGGTCAAGCGCGCCGCCCTCTTCGTCAAGATGAACGACCTCGTCATCCAGAACGTCGTGGTCATTCCCGTGGTGTTCCGCCCGCGCGTCGCCGCGATCTCGAACCGGATGCGCGACGTGGTCCAGAGCGGGTGGGACGGCGACTTCTGGGCTCTGGCGTACTGGTCGAAGCAGGCGTAACGCGCCGCAGCCGGCCGAGCAGGCCCGCTCGAGCCTGCCCGGCCGGCGCTGAAGAGCATGTCGAAATATCTGCTCCGCCGCACGCTGATCTCGATCCCGGTGCTCGCCGGGATCAGCGCCGTCCTGTTCACGATCCTCGCCTTGGCCCCCGGTGATCCCTTCGAGGAACTGGCGACGAACCCCAACGTCCCGGCCGAGGTGCGCATGAACCTCCGCGCGAAGTTCGGCCTCGACGACCCCCTACCCGTCCGCTACGCGCGGTGGGTGGTCGCGATGGCGCGCGGGGACTGGGGCTTCTCGTTCGTGAGCCGCGTCGACGTCGACACGCTCATCTTGCAACGCTTGCCCGCGACGCTCCTCGTCCTCGGCTCGGCCTCGCTCTTGGCGATCCTCATCGCGATTCCCATCGGCACCTATTCGGCCCTCCGTCCCTACTCGATTTTCGACCAGGCCGCGACGACGCTTGCGTTCATCGGATTCTCACTGCCGACGTTCTTCACCGGCCTCCTCTTCATTCTGCTGTTCAGCATCCATCTCGATTGGCTCCCGTTCATCTACCGGGCGGACATCAGCGTGACAGGGTGGCGGTGGTATTGGGAGCACGTCCGGCAGGCCATCATGCCCGTCGCGGTGCTGGGCCTCTGCCAGGCGGCCTCGATGACCCGCTTCATGCGGGCTGCCGTGCTCGACGTCATCCGGCTCGACTACGTCAACACCGCGCGCGCGAAGGGGTTGTCCGAGGGGACGACGCTCGTCAAGCACGTCGTCAGGAACGCGCTGATCCCGGTCGTGACACTCGTCGCGCTCCAGATCCCGAGCATCTTCGGCGGCGCCATCGTCACGGAGCAGATCTTCCGCGTGCCGGGGATCGGCTCGCTCCTGATCGCCTCGATCCTCGCCAACGACACGCCGGTGGTCATGGCGGTGACGTTCATTTTCTCGTGCCTGGTCGTGGTATCCAATCTCGCGGCCGACCTGCTGTACGGGTGGCTCGACCCGCGGATCTCCTACCGGTGATGACGGCCAGAATGGCTTCCCCCACGGTCGCCGACAGGCTCGCGGTCGCGGCGGCTGCGCCCCGGTCTTCTCTGTGGCGGGAGACCAGCCGCCGCTTCCGCCGCCACCGCCTCGCCATGGTGGGCACGGTGATCCTCCTGGCGATGGTGGTCGCGGTGCTGGCGGGTCCTCTCGCCTGGCGCTATCCGATCAACGAGATCGACTTCAAGGCCAAGCTCAAGAGCCCGTCGTGGAGCCACCCGCTCGGCACCGACGACCTCGGCCAGGACCTCCTGGCGCGCATGCTCTATGGCGGCCGCATCTCGCTCGCCGTCGGCATCGCCGCGATGCTGATCGCGATCTCCATCGGGACCGCCATCGGCGCCACGTCCGGATACCTGGGCGGCGCGATCGACCACACGCTGATGCGGATCACCGACATGTTCCTGTCGCTCCCCGGGCTGCCCCTGCTGCTGCTGATCGTCTACCTCTTCCGCGACGCGCTTCGAAAGACAGTTCTTGTCGTTACGCGAGAAGGAATTCGTGGAATCGGCGCGCAGCCTGGGCGCCTCGCCGCTCCGACAGGTGGTGCGTCACGTCCTGCCGAACTCGATGGGTCCGGTGATCGTGGCTGGCACCATCGATGTCGCCGCGGCGATCATCGCCGAGTCCACGCTGTCGTTTCTCGGGCTCGGGTTCCCTCCCGACATCCCGACGTGGGGCCGGATCCTGTTCGACGCGAAGGACAACCTCGACTTCGCGCCTCACTGGGCCCTCTTCCCGGGAACGGCGATCTTCCTCACGGTGCTCTCCATCAACTACATCGGCGACGGCCTGCGCGACGCGCTGGATCCCCGCAAAGTCCTCGGCAAGTAGAGGCTAGCGGTCGGGCAGGGTCTGCCGCACGGCCTTCTCGAGCCGGTCGATCTGAAGCGGCTTTCGCAGCAGGGTGAACCCGAGCCGCCGGCCGTGGCTGTCCAGCTCGGCCCCCGACGCCGTCAACATGATCACGCCGACCGCCGCGTCGCTGGTTCGAACGTTTTCGACCAGCTCGAGGCCAGAGCACCCGGGCATGACGTAGTCGGTGAGGACGAGGTCATAGCTCTTCTGCTTGAAGAGCATCAGGCCTTCGGTTCCGTTCGACGCGACGTCGGCCTCACAGCCCCAGATCGTCAGCAGCTCGGACAGAAGTCCTCGCACGTATCGCTCGTCATCGACGACCAGAACGCGGGGCGGTTTGAGCAAGGTGAAAGCACGGTACGGTGCCGAGCGTGACGAGATCAACAGCGAACATCGCCGCGAAAAATGCCGAATTGGGCGCGTCCGACGACGCAGGGCCGCGCGAGAACTGATGACATCAGACGCCCTCAGGCGTGCGCGCCGATTTTTGCTACCTTCACAAGGGCTGAGGGGCGCAGCAGCGCGCTGCACCGGCCGATTTTCACTTTGTGAATTCCTGGGGATAAGTGGATAAGCCGCGGCTAGCGAAGCCTGGCGATGCGACCGTCGATAGTCGGAGCGATCTCGCCCTGCGCCGTGACGGCGTCGAGCACGAGCTGGGCGACTTGCGGCCCGCTGGTTCCGCCGATGATGATTGCGGCCCGTGCAAAGGCCGTGAACCCGTCGCCGCCGCGCACCAGATAGCTCGGCACAGCGACGGTGTAGGCGGCAGCGTCCGTGAGCGGTCGGTTCCCGACGGAGGCGTCCACGATCCGGCGGCCCACCGGCAATCCGGGATCCCAGACGAGCCGCACCCCGGATAGCTGCAGGAACCCGCCGCCCTCGCGGTCGGCCTGGGCGAGCCCGTGCTCGAGCGCCGCCCGGAGATCGCGTCCACGCATCTCGAGCTTCAGCACCACATCGGTGAACGGCAAGAGGCTGTGGACGTCGCGCTTCGTCAGCGGCCCCGGCGGCACCGTGCGGTTGGTACGGATCGCGCCGCCGTTCACGACGGCCACGTCGCTCCCGAGACGCTCCCGTATGATGTCGGCCACGAAGTCGCCCAGGTTGGTCTCCTGGGTCCGCACCTTGCTGCCGTGCGCCTCCAGCGGAACAGCGGTACGGCCGACGACGACGTCCAGCTCACGGTCGAGCCGCTGGGCGTACGCGCGGACCAGCACCTCGACGGCCGAATCGGGTGGCACCCGTCGGCTCACTTCGCGAAAGCGCCAGGACCGTTCGAGCATGCGCCCGTCGCGCGTGAGCCACAGATCGACCTGGACGAGGTAGCGAGCGTCCGACCCCGCCTTGGTGATCAGGGTCTTGCCTTCCTCGGCGACCAGGGGCTCGTGCTCGTGCCCGCCCAGGATCACGTCGACGTCCGCGGCCGCGGCGAGGGCCTTGTCCTCGGCCATGTCCATGTGTGTGACCGCCACCACGAGGCTCGCACCCTGCGCTCTGAGGCGCGAGGCCGCTTCCCGGCCGACCGAGACGGGCTGACCGAACACGACATCCGACCCGGGCCGCGAGGTCGTCGCGCTATCGGGCGTGGTGAGACCGAAGAGCCCGACGCGGGCACCACCGAGCGTGAGGATCACCTCGCTCGAAGCGCCGCCGAACGCCCGACCCGAGCGCCGGTCGACGACGTTGGCCGAGAGCCAGCGGAACTTCGACTCGTTCATGCGCTCGATGAGGACCGAGGGGCCGAAGTCGAACTCGTGGTTGCCGAACGTCGCGAAGTCCAGGCCGATCGCGTTGAGTGCCGCGATCATCTGCGCCTGGAGGAACGTGGACTCGACGGAAGGCGAGAGGGTGTCGCCCGCGAGCACGAAAACCGTGTTCGGGTTCTCGCGCCGAACCTCGCGGACCAGCGTCGCCAGCCGCGCCATCCCGCCCCGCCGCCCTCCGTCCACGGGCTCGAGGACGTAGTGGTCGTTGATCTGCAACAGTGTCAGTCGAACGAGGTCGGGGTCGGTGGACCGCTCGGCCAGCGCCGCACACGCGCCGAGGACGACCGCGACGACGATGCAGAGCGTGGCGCGGGCCCACGGACGCGTCATCGAGCGGCGGTGCCGATATCCGTCGCGGTTCGGTTCTTCCAGAAGTGGTCCGGGCGGCGGGCGACGCGCTCGGCCAGCAGACGCTCGGCCCGGTTCATGTCCCCGGCCCTGAAGCACGCCTCGAGCAGCGTGTCGTGAAAGACGTCGCGCTGAGCGCGACTGCCACCCAGCTCTACCACCCGAGGTGCCACCGGCTCGAGGCGCTCGACCGCGCGCCGGTAGTCGCGCGCGGCGAACGCGTGGAGCCCCTCGATCAGCGGCACCAGGACGTTGCCGATGAGCCCGGGCCCGTCATGCGCGCTCCGCTCGCGCAGCATCCCGAGTTGCCGATCCGCGGTCGTCCAGTCGCCGCCCGCGGTGAGCGCCATGGCGAGGTGAGCCGCGTGGAACGCGAGTGTTTGACGATCCAGGCGCTCCGCGGCGATTAGCGAGAACGGGCGCCAGCGCTCCGCCACGTCCATCCCGACGAGCTCGAGCCTCCACAGAAGAGAGATCGAATCGTGCAGGTCGCCGGGGATCGAAGAAGGCGCACGCTCGAAGACGGTTCGCCCGAGCGCCGCGGCCCGGTCGTACTCGCCCCGCGCGAGGTGCATCAGCGCGAGGTGCCACAGGAGATGGTTCCTGAACCATCCGAGGTGCGTGCACGGGTGAATCGCCGGGGGGAGCCGCGCGATCCCCGTGTCGAATGCCGCCATCTCGTAGAGCGCGTGGGCGAGCGCGTGGATCGCCCAGGCGTCGCGCGGATTCTTGAGAATGGCCGCGCCCGCCAGGCGCACCGCCTCGTCGCATCGGCCCGCCTGCTCGAGCGCGAAGGCGTGGAGGCCGAGCATGAAGGAATCACCGGGGTGGTAGCGCGTCAGGGCGCTAGCGAGCGCCAGGATTTCCGGAAACTTTCCCTGCCAGAACCAGATGAAGTACAGACGCTGGAAGACGACCAGATCGCGCGGATATTCGGCGAGATGCTCCTGCATCGCACGCTCCGCCGGAGCCACCTTGCCCGCGACCAGGAGCGCAACGGCCTCGACGTGCCGGCGCTCGCGCTCGGTCTGCGCCCCCACGGCGTCGCGCGCGAGCCTTGCCGCCTCTTGCGCCTCGGTGAATCGCTCCTCGAGAAAGAGGCAGATCGCGGCGCCCGCGTGGCCCAGGGCCAATGCAGGGTCCTGCGCACCGACCGCCCGGAAAAGGTCGAGGGCCCGACCGTCCCACGAAAGGAGCCCTTGGACGGCGCGGTCATAGCCCTCGAGCGCCGCGGACACCTCCGTGCTAACCGGCAGACCATAGGCGTCGTGGCGCATGAACGGAATGCTAGCAGACCCGGCTCGTCCGGGGCGCGCCGTCCCCGTCGGCGACGAGCGGCGCCAGGAAGTCGATCGCGCGTCGCTCCACCCACGAGCGGACGTGCCAGGGCCATCGCCCCTCGATGAACCCGGCGTGACCGCCACGCGGTATGAACTCGGCTCGAACCGACGGCGGCAGCAGGACCGGGTTCGGAAGCGCTTCCCGGGGAACGATCGGATCGTCGAGGGCGTTGACGAGCAGGGTCGCCAGGCGGATGCGTGAAAGGTATGGGCCGCTGGACGCCCGCCGCCAGTAGTCGCGTTCGTCGGCGAAGCCGTTGAGCGGCGCCGTGACCGCGCGGTCGTACTCGGCGAAGGTCCCCGCGCGAAGGGCTTGGGGCAGATCGATCAAGCGGCGAAGGTCGTGATCGCGGTCGGCCTTTCGGCGCACCTTGGCGCGCATCGTACCGAGAAAGTTCGCCGCGTACACCCATCGACAGACCCCCCGGTCGAGCGCGCGGGCGCATGGCTCGAGGTCGAACGGGGCCGAGATGGCGACGGCCCCGAGGAGCTCCGCTGGCACCCCGGCCTCCTGCTCCCCCAGCCACTTGAGCAGCACGTTGCCGCCGAGCGAGACGCCGACGGCGACGATTCTTAGATTCCGCTCCCGCCCGACGAGCAGACGAACGACCTCGTCGAGGTCGTCCGTGTGACCGGAGTGGTAGAACTGGGGCCGCCGGTTCAGCTCCCCGCTGCACGATCGGAAGTTCAGCGTGACGGCGCGCCAGCCGCGAGCGAGCGCCCGGCGGGCGAGGCCGACCACGTAGTGCGACCGCGACGAGCCCTCGAGACCGTGCAGGATCAAGAGCAGAGGCGCCTCGCGCGGCGCCGGGGTGGCCCAGTCGAGGTCGACGAAGTCACCGTCGCGCGTGGGCACCCGCTCCCGCCGCCACCGAACGCGGTCGCGGCGGAAGAGCGGGCCCCAGACTGTCTGGACGTGCGCGTTCCGGCACCACCAGGGAGGCCGGAACGCGGACTCTATGCCTGGCCCTGCAGGATCAGCTTGACGACTTCCGGCGCGATCTCACGAGCGCGCCGATCGAGTTCCTCCTCGGTGAGGTTGGCGATGGGGTGCGCCATCATCAGAAACTTGTAGGTCGGCACACCCCATTGCTCGGCCATGGCCCGCGCCGTCTTCTCGAAGACGTCCGTCACGATCGAGGCCGAGGGGACCGCGTTCTTCTCCAGCACGATTCCGTCGAGCACACTGCCCGACGAGCAGGACCCTCAGTCTCCGACGCCTGCGACCATGGCGTCGCAGGTCTTCTGGATCTCCTGGATGATCTCCTCGTGCGCCGGAACCGAGGCGTTGTGCTTGCGGAACATGCGCGTCTCGGCAACGCCGTACTCCGATTTGAGGATCGCGCCGATCTTTTCCAGGAGCCGGTCGGAATTGAACTTCGTGTTGTCGATCAGGCCGACGCGCTTGCCTTCCAGCGTCGCCGGCCGATCCACGTACGCGATGGCCCGCGTCGTGACCTCCGCAGTGGGATCGAGGAGCTCCATCAGCGTTTAACCTCCTTGGTGACGGCCAGTGAGGAACGGCTACCGCCCCAGCCCGGGATGTATGCCGAGAACGCGCCGGCCCGGCCCCCCGCCGCGACGACGAGGATGTCGTCGGCGGACGCGACGAGCGGTCGCAGCTTCGTCTCGTCGCTCGGCTGGATCGAGCCCGGCAGGCGATTCGTGCGCTTGAGGTGGGAGTGGGAGTTCTGGGTGTGCTCGAACAGGAACTGTCGGATCTCCTTCTTGCCCCAACCGCCGTGCCCGATCGTCCGCATGTGCTCGCCCGCGAGGACGATCACGTACTGCGGCTGCCGGCCGGCGCTGCCGCCGAGCCGCATGGCGTCGGCGAGCGTGGTGAGCACCCCTTCAGGGGTGTTCGAGAGCTGGTTGTAGAACTGATGGGGCGACTCGGCCGCCATCACCGTAACGGTGCTCTGCTCCGGACGGAAACCGCGCTCGACGTGGAGCGGCGCCCAGGGACTGTCGGCCTCGTTCTCCGCGATCACGTAGGAGACTTTGCCCGGATGGCCGAGCGTCCCCCGGTCGAGGAGCCCCGGCAGCGACCCGCAGACGTTGCGCATGACGAGGCGCAGCGCCCGCCCGATGGTGAGATTCGCGCGCCATCCCGGCCCGAAGAGGTTGTCCCCGGCGTTGATCTCGAGCTCGCGCGCGATCGGACCGTTGACGATCATGAGGACGGCGGCGCCACCCGTGGAGGTGCCAGGTCCGTGATAGCTCCACTTGGGGTCGCCGATGCCCTCGACGGCTGCCACGACGACGGGCATGTACTCGGGCTTGCAACCCGCCATGACCGCGTTGACCGCGACTTTCTCTGCCGTGACCGACACCGCCCGGTTGGTGATGAAGGCGACTTGCTGCTGCGGCTCGAGGCGCGCGGCGTCGAGCATCGCGCTCACCTGGCCCGGCGTGGGCGGGACGACCGGCAAACCGTCGGTCCAGCCCTGCTGGAAGCAGAACTCGATCGCGTCGGCCGCGTCCGGGACCTGATACCGCTTGGACGTGAGTGTGACCGGCATCCGCGCCTCCTTGAGACTGTTCGAAGCCTCCGACGGCGGGCTCCGACCCCGCCACGCTAGCACCCGGGCCGGGATCACCGCAACCTCAACCTGGTCAGTCGGCGAGGCGTTCCGCTCAGCGCCGAAGGCGCCTGCCGGCGAGCGCGAAGAGCGCGGCGGCGGCGACCGCGAGCGCCGCCACCAGGAGCGACTGCGCAAAGGCTGCGACGAACCCGACCGTAGCCCGCCGAGTCGCGAAGACCTCGGCCAGGACCGCGACGCCCGCGACGACGCCGAGGGTGCGCGACAGGAACGTGAGGCCGCCCGCGGCGCCCTGCTGTCCCGGCGGGAACGCGGCCATGACGGCTGCCATGTTGGGGACCTCGAAGAAGCCAAGTCCGAATCCCGCTGTGAAGAGGGCAACCGCGATCACACCGAGCGGCGTCACGCCGTCAGCGGAGGCGAGGAGCGCGAGCCCGAGGGCTTCGACCAGAAGCCCCGCCACCGCGGGCGTGCCCGCGCCAACCCGGTCGGCGAGCCGGCCCGAGAGGGGTGCGGCGACCGCGGTACCGAGCGGCGTGAGCATGAAGAGCATTCCGCCCACCGACGGGCTGAGCCCGCGCGCATCGACGAGATAGAAGGGCACCAATAGCCAGATCGCAAAGATTGCTCCTCGGGCGACGAAGGAGAGCGCGCTCGCGTGGAGCACGGGACCGCGCGTCACGTCGGCGATCGTGACAGACCGGCGCCCACTCGCGGCCGGCTCGGGTCGGAGCGCCGCGGCGGTCCCGCCGAGGACGCCGAGTGCGAGCGGCACCCGAACGTGGAAGACCGAGCGCCAGCCGAAGGCCTCGACCAGCAACCCCGCCGCGAGGGGACCGAGGGCCCCGCCCAGCGCGATCGCCCCGTTCAAGAACCCCAACCGTCTGCCGCGAAGCGCGGTGGCCGCGCGGGCGGTCGAGAGCGCCGGCGCGGTCCCGTAGACGAGGCCTCCCGCGAAGCCCTGCACGACGCGCGCGACGAGCAACCCGCCAAAGCCGGCGGCGGCGCCGCCCATGACGAACGCGATCACGCTCAACGCGACACCGGTCCGGAACACGGCAACGTGTCCGAGCCGGTCGGCGGCGGCGCCTCCCGCGAACGAGGTGATCGCATAGGTCAGCACGTAGCAGATGATGATCCAGCGCACCCGCTCGGCCGGCTCCGCGAACGCCGTCGCGATCGCAGGAAACGCGATGTTCATCATGGAGTCGAGCGACACGACGAGCGCGCCGGCGGCCGCGGTCCACCGAGACATCGCGCGTATGATGACACGACATGCCCGATCCGATCGGCTGGGTGGTGCTGTTCGTCGGGGCGCTTGTGGGCTCGGTGGTCGGCGGGGTCGCAGGATTCGGCGCCGGCATCATCATGCTGCCGCTCGTCTCGTGGGCGGTCGGCAGCCGCTCGGCGGTGCCGGTGCTGACGGTGACGATGTCGATCGGTAACCTCTCGCGTATCTGGTGGAGCCGCAGGGAGGTCGATGGTGCTGTCGTCGTTCGATTCGCGCTCGGCGCCGTGCCGGCGACCGCGTTCGGTACCGCGCTCTACGCGGGCGTGCCGGCCGAGTGGCTTGGTCGATTCGTCGGCGTCTTCCTCATCGCCTCGGTGCCGCTCCGTCGGTTGCTGGCCACCCATCTGTTCCGCATGCGCCTCCGCCACTTTCCCCTTCTCGGCGCGTTCATCGGCCTCCTCTCGGCGCTGGTCGTCACGACGGGTCCGCTGAACACGCCATTCTTCCTGGCTTACGGCCTGCGCCGCAGTGCGTTCGTCGGGACCGAGGCGGTGTGCGCCATGTCGATGCACCTGGCGCGCGGGGCGGCCCTCGCGCGCTACGCGCTCTTGACCTGGGACACGGTGGTGGTGGGCACGGTGCTCGGCGGGACGATGTTCGCGGGCGCGTGGCTGGGGCGCCGCATGCTCGACCACATGAGCGATCGCGTCTTCCTGGGCATCCTCGAGGCGCTGCTCGTCGCGATGGGCTTGCAGTCTCTTCTCTTTCCGCGGTAAAACCGTGCCCCGTGGACGTCCAGCCGGGCGCGACAGCGGAGGTCGCCTACACGGTCGGCGCCGACCGGACGGCGCATGCCATGGGCAATCGCGGCGTTCACGTCTTCGCCACGCCGTTCGTCGTCGGCATGCTCGAAGACGCCGCGGGAGCGGTCCTCAAGCCGTACCTGCCGCCGGGGGCGGGATCCGTCGGCACCATGGTCGAGATGAAACATCTCGCCGCAACGCCGGTCGGGATGAAGGTGCGCGCGAAGGCCACCCTTCTCGAGATCGACGGCAAGCGCTATCTCTTCGCGGTCGAGGCGTGGGACGAGAAGGACAAGATCGCCGAGGGCCGGCACGAGCGGTTCGTGGTGCCCGACATGGAGAAGTTCCTCGCGCGAGCGATGAAGAAGGGCGGCTGATTGGCTGAGATCAACAAGGCCCTGATCGGCAAGGAGTACCCGTCCTAGGCCAAACAAATGAAATACGACAAAGTCTACTTCGACGACGTCAAGGTCGGCGACCTCGCACAGTCGTCCACGGGCGACGTGGCCCTCGTCGAGCTCGAGGTGTGGGCGGAGACCCAGAAGGCCGAGAAGGTCGTCAGCGGCCGGGCGACCGTCGCCCTGCCCACGCGCGCCTAGCCTCCCGGCATCTCCCCACGCGCAGCCACCCACTCCCGAAGCGCCTCGCGCGTCGACTGGAACGCGAGTGTGTCCCAGGGAATCCGCGCCGGGGCGACCCACTCGAGCGCGTCGTTCTCGTCGCACGTGGTGAGCGTGCCGCCGGTCACGTGCGCCGTGTAGACGATGATCACGGGCGCTGCCGGGTACGTGTAGACGTTGAGCAGCCCGGTCAGGTCCACTTTCAGGCCGGTCTCCTCGAAGGTCTCGCGCACGGCGGCGTCGGTCACGGTCTCGCCAAAATCGACGAAGCCGCCGGGAAACGTCCAGAGGCCGCGCCCGGGATTGATCAAGCGACGGGTCAGGAGGACCGCGCCGTCCAGCTCCGGGATGGTCGCGGCGACGACCTTCGGGTTCAGGTAGAACACGAACCGGCAGCGCGAGCACACTTTCTGCTCGCGCTGATCAGGCGGCACCGCCTCGACCGTGAGCGGCGCGCCGCAGAGCGGGCAGAAGCGTATCGTGGAGGGCGCGAGGAACTGAGGCAGCTTGGGATCAGTCACGTCCCAGAGTCTAAACCAGCTATTCTGGACGCCACAATGCCGGACGATCGACGGGGTCCTCTGGTGATCGGCGCGCTGGCGGCCGCCGCGGGCGCCATGGTCTTCCTGGCCGCGGGCGACGTGCTCCCCGTGCCCGACAAGACATTCGGCGCTCCGCGCTGGCTGGCCGCGGTGTTGGGACTCGGCTTCTTCTTTGGCGGCAGCTACATCGTCTCGCTCGTGCTGCCCACGCCCTGGATGGGGCGCTTGCTCGGCGCCGCGACCATTCTGACGTTCGTCACCATGGGCGCCCTCCTCATGACGTGGCAGGCGCTCACGGGCGGCGGCTCCGGGCGGTCCTTCGTGCCGAGTGGCACGGGCTCCTTCGTCCTCTCGCGCGACGCGACGCGCCTCATCGTCGGCGCGTTCTTCTGGATCTTCGCGCTGCTCATGGACGCCATCGCGCTCATCGCCTGGGTCGTGGCGCTTCGAGTGCTCTTGCGCCGGCAGTCGCCTTGAGCGACGAGCGTCTCAAGCGTGCGTATCTAGGACTTTAGGGCTCGGCCTCGGAGGGAAAGAATGAAGATCGACAGGCGCCGCCTGGAGCAGTCGATCGAAGAGCTAGGGAAGATCGGGCAGACGCCGCGCGGCGGGCTCACCCGCCTGGCGCTCACCGATGAGGACAAGCGTGGCCGCGACTGGATGGTCGCGCGGATGCGAGAGGCGGGCCTCTCTGTGACGGTCGACCAGATGGGAAATATCTTCGGCCAGCGCGCGGGCGGGGCGGCGCTCCCGCCGGTGATAATGGGCTCCCACGTCGCCTACAACGCGCGGGACAAGGACGGGATCCGTCTCGTTGACGAGCTCGAGCGGATCGGCTACCTCGGCGCCGAGCCCTGCGCCGCCCGTCCGTTCCGCGCCTACCTCGAGCTCCACATCGAGCAGGGACCGTTTCTGGAGGAGGACGGGCTCGCGGTGGGTGTGGTCGAGGGAATCGTCGCCATCGCGTGGTCGCGGCTGACGATCCACGGCGTCCAGGACCATGCCGGGCCGACGCCGATGCGTATCCGCCACGATGCCCTCGTCGCCGCCGCCGAGGTGGTCGCCGGCGTCCGTCGGATCGCGACTGAGATCGGCGGTGACCTGGTCACGACGGTCGGCAATCTCGTCGTGACGCCGAACATCGTCAACGCGATCCCCGGCCGGGTGACGCTCTCGATCGACATGCGCGATCCCCGGGATGCGACGCTCGACCGGGCGCTGGACAGGCTGGAGCCGATGGTCCGCGACGCCTGTGAGCGTGAGGGCGTGCGGTATGAACTCGAGCACTACTGGCGCGTCCCCTATACACCGTTCGACCGCGACGTCGTGGACGCCGTGGAGCGCGCCGCCAAAGCGGCCGGCACGCGCCACCGCCGGATTCGCTCCGGCGCGGGCCACGACGCGCAGTACATGGCCGCGATCGGACCGGCCGGGATGGTCTTCGTGCCATCGCGCGACGGTCGGAGCCACTGCGAGGAGGAGTTCACGCCGATCGGCGATATCGACGACGGCGCCCGGACGCTGCTCCTGACGGCACTCGACCTCGCGGGCCGGGCGTGACGCCATCATCACCGGCGCCGACTACCCTTACTCCGCGGGCGGAAGCGCGTCGCCGACCACGTAGGGGGCCACGCGCGGCGGCGGCTGGGACAGGCGCAGGCGCGCGACGACCGGCAGGTGGTCGGAGGCGACACGCGCCAGACGACTCCGGTGCACGCTGAACTCCTCGCCCTGGAGCTCGGCGTCCCAGTAGATCCGGTCCAGCGCGAAGAGCGGGAACATCGCCGGGTGAGTGCGGCGGCGCCGCATCGGCGACGTGAACTCACGGCGGAGCCCGCGCGTCACCGGCCCGCGATGCCACTCGTTGAAATCCCCCAGGAGGACGCGCGGGCCGGCAAGGCGCTCGGAGTCTCGGATGAAGACGCCCAGCAGGTCGAGTTGCTCGCGCCGCTCGCGCAGTGCCAGTCCGAAGTGGCAGTTGAAGACGTGGAGGGGCGTGCCGGCGACGTCGAGGTCCACGCGGAGACAGCCCCGCGGCTCACGGACACCGCGGCTAAGGTCGCACCGGCCAGATCCCAGCACGGGCAGGCGGGTGAGGACGACGTTGCCGTACGTCCCACCCCCGTGGGTCCGGGTCTCGCCCATGACGATCTCCGACATGTCGAGCCGCGACGCGAGGTACATGGCCTGATCAGCGTGCGGCACGCCCTCTTCGCGAATCACTTCCTGCAGCCCCACGACATCGGGCGAAACCTCGGCGATGACGTCGGCGATCCGGTCCAGGTCACGGCGGCGGTCGAGTCCAACGCCGCGGTGGATGTTGTAGCTCACAACGGTGAGGCGCGTCACACTCCCTCCGCCTGATACCGCACGAAGTATGAATACAGCTGGATCGGGTGCGTGATCGGTGACGGGACGTCTGCGTCCCGCGGGTGGATCAGGAACGTGTGCAGCTCGTCGGGAGAGGGACCGGCGTGGGCGCCGACTTCCGAGATGAACGACACGTCGCCCTGTGGCGCGTTGGTCCCGTAGATCACGAGATCGCCCGCCGACGGCATCGCCATGAGGTCACGGATCCCCTCCACGACCCGGTCGAGGTCGGGCCGCCCGGCGAAGGGGCCGGTGTGGAGCTCGTCGAGGCCATACCGCCGACCTCGCCAGAAGCAGAGCGGGCCCGACGCGGAGCGAACCAGGACGAGGCCGATACCGCGGGCATTGGAGATCGACGTTGCCAGAGCGGGGAAGCGCTCCTCGATCCGCTCGAGCGTCAGGGGCTTCGCCGACTCCAGGAAGTAGACGAACGCGTTGGGCCCCGCGGAGATGACGCGGATCCCGACACGCTCGCGCACCTCGCGCCTCTCACCGAGGACCCGCGGGAAGTCCCGCTCGAGATAGTTCACGAACCGTTGGAGGAAGCCCGGAGCCCGTTGCGCACGGTACGCCTTGAGGCCGCTCGCGAATCGCCGAGCCCTGCCCTCCGGCGCCGCCGGCCGGGGAGCGCCGGCCGGATCCAAGAAGTCATCGAAGAGCGACCGCTCGATCGGCGGTCCCCCCGTCACCCGCTGGTACGGGATGCACGTGGCCTGTCCGTGATCGGACAGCACGTAGAGATCGTAGCGATACTCCGGCACGCGCCGGAGAATCCGCCAGAGACGGTGGATCGAGGCGTCGATGCGGCGGAGCGCGCGCAACGCGCGCCGGTGGCGCGGCCCCCACCCGTGGGCGACGACGTCGTAGTCGAGATAGTTGACGTAAATCGCGGGGACACCGCCGTAGAGGTCGTGCGCGACCGCGAGCGTGAAGAGCTCCCGCAGCCACACCGAGATCCCGATCTTGATTGCGAGCCATTTCCAGCCGTTCGTCGAGACGGACAGGGGATCGGCGACGATCCGGAGCGCCGCCCGACTGAGCTCGATCAAGGACGCCAGGCTGCCCTTCATCAGCACCCACGCGAGGACGACCGACTTGGAGACGGTGCGGAGCAGGCCCGCCCCGCTGGGGCGCTTGATCATCGCGAACGTCAGGAGGCTGCTGGCGGCACCCCCGGTGAAGACGCATCCGTAGGCGCCGCCGCCGGCCACGATGCCCCGACGGCCGGCCGCCTGGACCTTCTCCACGGTCGCCGCGTCACCCCCGCGGGGAAAGTAGACGTCGGCCTTGCGACGCTTGTCGTGGTAGTGGAAACCGGGAATATCGGGCCGCACGCCGTACATCGCCGCCATCTGGAAGGCCGGTGTCGAGGTCGGGAGCCCGACGCTCATCGGCGCCAACCGGTAGCCGCGCTGGCGGAGCAGGCGCGCGAGGAACGGCGCTCGCCCCTGTACCATCGCCTCTTCGAGGACGGCCCGCGAGAGCCCGTCGATCTGCACGATCAGGAATCGGCGGCGACCAGGCGCGGGCGCCGCGCCGAGCAGGAGCCGACGGACGAGACGATCGAGCGCGCGCTGCAGACCGAGGGCCAGGTCGTCGAGGGGCATGCGCCCTTATTGTAGTATCTGATCGCCCATGGACCATCCCGTGGTCGCCGCCACGCGCGAGCTCGCCGACGCCGAGGTTGGGATCATGCGGCTCCCGAGTCGCGAGGAATGATCGAACACGCCTCTCCGGAGTCGGACGTCGAGGAGATCGGCCAGGAGGCCGTCGCCCCGCCGTGGATGACGGTCCTCCACAACTGCGACTGTCACACCTTCGAGCAGGTCGTGAAGCAGCTCCAAAAGGCGATCGGCTGCAGCGAGGCCAGGGGCTGGGAGCTCGCCTGGCAGGTGCACAACACCGGCAAGGCCGTCGTGAAGGTCGGCTCGGAGCCCGAGTGCGTGCGGGTCGGCAACATCCTCGCCGCGATCGGTCTGGTCGTCACGGTGGTGCAATCGTGAACTCCCATCGGCGCCGAGCCCCTACATCACCGGGCCGATGATCCAGGGAGCGAACTCCTCCTCGCCGACACCAGAGAGCTCGCTCTTCGAGCGCTTGCCCGACGCGACCGCAACCACCGAAGCGCGGGCGGGACCTACCCTTCAGTCGCGAGCGACTCCCAAGCAATCTGGGTGTAAGATTCGCTGGTTGCGGGTGAACGCCGAGGAGAGAGGCAGCCTCTCATGCCCTTATCCCTTGACCGCTCGCGCCTGCTCAGGGAACTGATCCAGATCGGGATCGGTTTGACGAGCGAGCGCGACCTCGCTTTGCTGCCGGAGCGGATCCTGGCCGAGGCCCGACGCTTCACGCACGCGGAGGCCGGCACCCTCTACCTCCGTGATGGGGATCGCCTCCGATTCGCCGTCGTCCAGAATGACGTATTGGCGCGACGTCTT
>QHSV01000171.1 GCA_003221655.1 Candidatus Rokuibacteriota bacterium | reverse complement strand
GGTGTGCCAGTCGTACTCCTTCGCTTCGCAGTAGATCTCGAGGACGTTGCCCTCCGGGTCCTCGATGTACATGCTGTTGGTCACGGCGTGATCTGCCGTGCCGACGATGGGCACGCCCAGCGACTTGCAGCGCGCGTACCACGCCTTCACGGTCTCCAGGCTGTCGACCAGCAGCGCGACGTGCACGAGCCCCACCTGGTTCTTCTTCGGCGGATCGGCGTCGGGACCGGTCTTGAAGATCGCGATGTCGTGGTGGTAGTCATTGAAGCGCAGGAACATGCCGCGCTCGGGATCCCACTGCCCGAGCTTCATGCCCAGCACGCCGCAGTAGAACTGCCGGGCCTTCTCCAGGTCTCGGACCTTCAGGACGACGTGCTTGACCCCGATGATCCCCTTGATGTCCATGATCGCCCTCCCCTTGGTCGGTATCGTAGCACCCGGAGGCGGGGCTCGGAACAGCCCGGTGAGTGCTACACTCCGCCGCGCCGTTCGAGCGCCGGCGGATCATACGCGCGTATCGGCGGCAGCGGCCCTGTCCATCGCTCGACTTCCACGAGAGCGTGCTGGCCCGAACAGCCCTGGGCGAGCTTCGAGGTGCCGCGGTCGAAGGTGAGGACGTTCGGGTTACCGTGGACGCACATCGCGTCGGGGTCGGCTGGGTCGAGCGGGTCGTACCAGGCGCCGGTCGAGAGCTGCACCACGCGCGGGCGCACGGTGTCTGTCAGCACGGCGCCGGCGAGGCAGCTCCCGCGGTGGTTGAACACCCGCACCACGTCGCCGCTGCGGATGCCGCGCGCGGCGGCGTCGGCGGGGTGGATGCGGATCGGCTCGCGCCCTCGCACCTTGGTGGACTGGCTGAAGGCGCCGACGTCGAGCTGGCTGTGCAGGCGGGCCGTCGGGTTGTTCGCGACGAGGTGGAGCGGGTAGCGCCGGGCGAGCGGCGCGCCGAGCCACTCGGCGGGCTCGAGCCAGGTCGGATGTCCCGGGCAGTCCGCGTAGCGGAATTCGTCGATGGCCGCCGAGAAGATTTCGATCTTGCCGCTCGGCGTCCCGAGGGGCGTGCGCTCGGGGTCGGCGCGGAACTGTCTGAACAGCACCAGATCCTCGTCGACCCCGGGCACGTCGAGGAATCCGGCCTCCCAGAACTCATCGAACGGCGGCGCCGAGCCGCCGTCGTCCGCGACGCGAGAGCGCCAGCCGTCGTAAAGGTGTCGCAGCCACGCCATCTCGTCCCGGCCTTCGCCGAAACGCTCGCCGACACCGAGCGCAGCTGCGAGGTCGGCGAAGATCGCGAAGTCGCTTCGGGCCTCGCCCCAGGGCGCGACCGCCTGGCGCATGGCGATCAGGCACGGGTCATTCGGGGAGCCTCCGATGTCGTTCCGCTCGAGCGTCATTGATGCCGGTAGCACGATGTCGGCGTGGCGGGCCATCGGGGTCCAGAACGAATCGTGCACGACGATCGTCTGCGGTCGCGCGAGGGCCCTGCGCAGGCGCGCGAGATGCTGATGGTGGTGGAACGGGTTCCCGCCGCACCAGTAGACGAGGCGGATCTCGGGATAGGTCAGTCGCTGACCGTCGAAGTCGAACGGCTCGCCCGGATGCAGCAACATGTCCGCCAGCCGCGCGAAGGGAATGAAGTCGCTGACCGGGTTGCGTCCCTGGGGCAAGGTCGGGGGGCCGACGCGCAGGGGCGCCCGACCGATGTAGCCGAGCGAGCCGTAGCCCTGGCCGAAGCCCCCGCCCGGCAGCCCGATCTGGCCGAGCATCGCCGCCAGCGTCACGGCGAGCCACGGTGCCTGCTCGCCGTGCTCGACGCGCTGGAGCGCGTAGTTCACGTTGATCAGTGTCCGCTTCGCGGCCATCCGTCGCGCCAGCGCCCGGATCGTTGCCGCGGGAATCTCGGACAGCCGCTCGGCCCACGCGGGCGTCTTCGGACAGCCATCCGCCGCGCCGAGCAGATAGCGCTCGAAGCGGTCGAATCCGACCGAGTAGCGCTCGAGGAACGCTCGGTCGTGCAAACCCTCGTCGACGAGGGTGTATGCGAGCGCGAGCATGACGGCGACGTCGCTCCCCGGCACGATCGAAAGCCACTCGGCGCTGACGAATCCGGGCAGATCGTCGCGTAGCGGACTCACCAGCACAAACTCGGCACGGCGGGCGCGCGCCGCACGCAGGTGATCGCGCGCCGGGTGCCGGCTGGCGCCGCCGGGACTCACCATCGTGTTCTTGATCGGAATGCCGCCGAAGCAGACGAAAAGCTCCGTATGCCGCTCGAGCACCGACCACGCCGTCGCCCGGTCCAGGAACTCGCGCATCGACCCGACAACGCGCGGCATGATGACCGACTGGGCGCCGTTACTGTAGCTGTGCTCGCCGCGCACGTAGCCGCCGAGGCCGTTGAGAAACCGGTGGAGCTGGCTCTGCGCGTGATGAAAACGCCCGGCGCTGCTCCAGCCGTACGAGCCGCCGTAGACGCCCGCGCCCCCGTACTGGTCGTAGACGCGCCGCAGCTCGCGCGCCAGCAGGTCGATCGCCGTCGTCCAGCCGACCGGCACGAACGGCTCCGCGCCGCGGCGCGCGTTTGCGCCCGGGCCTCGGTCGAGCCAGCCGGCACGGATCATTGGCTGTGCGATCCGGGCCGGATGCCGCAGGCTGTCGACGATGTTGCCGAGGAGCGGTGAGGGATCGGGGTCGTGCCTGTAGGGGCGGATTGCGACGACCGTGCCGTCCGCGACCTCGGCCTCGAAGGCGCCCCAGTGGGAGGAATGCGACACGAACGCGCGCGCCATCCGCGTCAGAATATCAGAGCGAAGAGAGCAGGGGGACTAGAGCCGTACGGCCGAGGTGGCGCGGTCGAGCCTTTTCAGGATGCGCTTGACGTACGCACGCGTCTCACGATACGGGGGGACGCCGCGATGCTTGATGACCGCGACCTCGCCGGCGTTGTAGGCGGCGAGCACGAGCGGCAGGTCGTTACCAAAGCGATCCATGAGGGCGCGCAGATGCCGGACGCCGGCCTCGATGTTCGCCCGCGGATCGAAGGGATCGTCAACTCCCAGGGTTGCGGCGGTCTTGGGCATGAGCTGCATGAGCCCCTGCGCCCCCTGGCGGGAGACGGCGCGTGGGTTGAACTCGGACTCCGCTTCGATCACCGCGGCGACGAGCTCCGCCGACATGCCGTATCGAGAGGCGACCTCTCTGATGTGCGCGTCGATTGCGATCTCGGATTCGGTGCCGGTATTGGCCGATGTGCTCTTAGCTTGAGCGCTCCCGGCCCGTGCCTGATGTGCAGTGGGAAGCGCCTGGCGCCCACCCGAGAGTCCGGACAGCAGGTACCCCGTCGTCACCGTCAGAAGCAGGACCCCCAGGCCGAGCAAATGGCGCTCGACGATCCGATCCTGGCCTTGGCTAGTGCCTCGCTTAACGTTGTCCATGGCAGCCCAGAGGGGCAAATCCGATACCGAGTTTGAATCTTGAGGAAGATCAGCGGCTTAGGGCTCTCTTGGCCAGGATTGGGCCGGTCAGTCACTGGTCGAAAGGGCGCTTCTTGAGCCACCTTTTCCGGAAAGCTAGCTTCCCTGTGCTCCCTTGTAGGAGTCGGGCGCCCGCGGCACGCGCCACTCCGCCTTGAGCGACACGACGAACGCCACCTGTGCGAGCTCGCCGGCGGCGAGGGTGACCGGCTGCGCTGTCTTGTCGGTGCCGCCGCGCATCCGCGGCTGCCAGACGCGCGCCTCGTAGGTTCCGGGGGCGAGCCCGTCGAGACGCCCCTTGCCGTCGGCGGCCGTCTTGGCAAAGTAAGGCGTGGTCACCACGTAGATATAGGCCAGCATCCAGTCGTGGATGTTGCAGCCGAGCGCGACGACGCCCGGCTTGTCGAACAGGACGGGTGCGGCCGGCGTGCCAATGTAGAGCGGGAGCTCGAACTTCTTGGGGGACGAGAACGAGTAGACGTGGTGCCGGATGTTGTCGCGATTCGGAAAGCTCACGGGCGTGCCGATGTAGACGGGCAGCACGTGGGGGACGAACTCTTTATCGTGCTGGTCCATGACGACCGTCACCCGCGGCGTCGCGGGCGCCGGAGTCCCGGGCGACGTCAAGGTCACGATGGCGTCCGCCACTGGCTTGCCGCGCTCGTCCGTCACCACGGCCTCGACGGGACCCGAGCGCGCCTGGGCCTTGACGGCGGCGCTCGCGACGATCAGCGCTAGCAGGGTCAGCAGCGCCGCGATCGCTGCCCGTCGCCTCATCCGGTCTGTTCTCTGGCCAGCGGCTGCTCGTCTTTCGCCGAGAGCTGACGGGCTTCGGGTCCGTCGGCCCGCAGGCGAAGGAGGCTGAACGCGATGAGCGGTCTGGTGAAACCGCGCAACGTGAGGGCGCCGAGGGGAACCGCTTCGACGAGGCTCTCGACTTCCGCGTAGACCCGCTGGGACACGAGGATCTGGCCGTCGCCCGCCTCCTGGCAGAGCCGCGCGCTCAGGTTCGTCACCGTGCCGATGGCCGCGTAGTCGAACCGCCCTTCGAACCCGATGCGTCCGACCGTGGCGTAGCCCATGTCGATGCCGGTCCCGAAGCCGAGCGCGTGCCCGCGGCGGCGCCACTCCTCGAGCAGGCGCTGGACGGCGTCGCGCATCTCGATGGCCATCCGTACCGCGCGCGCGGCGGGGTCGGGGCAGGGAACGGGGTCATTGAAGAACACCATGAGCCCGTCGCCGGTGAAACGCTCGAGCGTGCCTTCGTACCGGGAAATCAGCGCGCCGACCGTCTCGTGATAGTCGCGGAGCAGGCGCATGACCTCTTCGGGATCGGCCGTGTCGGCGAAAGCCGTGAACCCTCGGAGATCGCAGAAGAGCACGGTGATCTCGCGACGGTGCGATGCCAGCACCGACTCGTCGCCGGCCGACAGGATCTCGGCGAGCTGAGGCGAGAAGAAGCGCTTCAGCCCCTCGGCGCGCGCGAGCGCGGCGCGCACCCGCTCACGGTCGCGCAGGCCGGCGAGCATCTGGTTGAAGGTCGTGCCCAGCTCGCCCAGCTCGTCGCGCCGTCCCACGGACACCGCCGTGCCGAAGTCGCCGGCGGACACTTGTCGCGCCACTCTCACCAGTTCTCGCACGGGCCGGCTCATCCGGCGCGCCACGGCGACTGCCCCGACCAGCGCCAGGACCAGCCCCGCGCTTCCGACGGCGAGGAGCGTCGTGAAGAGGCTGTCGTACGGCTGGAGCGCCTCGGCCAGCGGCCGCTGGAGGACGACGAGGACCTCGTCGCTGACGGGCTCGGCCCGTATCACGTGCGGGTGGCCTCCGAGCTTGATCACGCCTGCCGTGCGGGCGGCCGCCAGCCCTCGCTGGAGCTCGTCCCGGTCAGCGCCGTCGAGAGTCGACGCGTGCATCGTGAAGCCGGAATCCTGACGGCGGAGAAAGGACACGTGCAGCCCGGTCAGCCGGCGCAGGTCGGCGGCGCTTCGATCGTCGATCGCGAACCCCGCGCAGAGCCAGGCGATCGGGACGGGCGCGAGCAGGGGCACGATCGCGAGCCGGTACAGACCGCCGTCGATCACGGCGATCCGAGACGCCTCGCCCGCCTGGTCTGCTTCCTCCAGAAGACGCGACAGCGGAAACGCCGCGCCGAGACGGCCGGGTTGGCGCGTATCGGCAGCGATGCTGCCCTCCGGCGATACGAGCATCAGCACGTCCGCTTCGATCCGCTGGCGATGGTTCGCGAGGACGGAGCGCGTGGTTTCTTGATCCGCCGTCGCCGCTGCCGTTTTCAGCGCGAAGTCGCCCGAGAGCAGTCGAGTGGCGGCGACGAGCTGCTGGCTGCGGGACTCGAGCTGCCGCACGAACAAGGTGCCGGCGAGCCGGAGCTCCTCGCCGATCTCGTGCCGCGCGCTCGCGCGCACGGTGACCGCGACGACGAGGAAGCACGTGGCCAGAATGACGGCAAACAGTCCGACGAAGACGGCCACGAGCCGTCCGCGGAAGCTGCGGAAGCTATGCAAGCGCACCTGTCAACGCACCTCGCGGGCTCACGCTACCGCCGTCGCGCCGCCGGAGCAACCGCGCGCCGCGATCCGCCTCGCCGCTGACAGGAGACGGGCCGGCAAAATAAGGGCATCGGCCGGGGAGGAAACGTGACACACTATGCGCGTCTGGCCGCGGCGTAGGTTCTCCCGGACCCCCTCCTACCAGACCACGACTCTGGTGCCGTCTTCCGCGTTCCAGGGAGTGTCGTCAACCGCGGGAGATTCATTCAGAGGTGCACCATGGCTCAGAAGCTCTTCGTCGCAGGCCTGTCCTTCTCCACCTCGAACGAGCGGCTGCGTGAGGTTTTCGGTCAAGCCGGCGCGGTCGAGTCGGCGGCGGTCGTGATGGACCGTGACACCGGGCGCTCACGCGGATTCGGCTTCGTCGAGATGGCGACGGCCGAGGAGGCCAATGCCGCCGTGAAGAAGTTCAACGGCCAAGAATTGGACGGCCGGACGCTGAAAGTAGAGTTCGCCAAGCCCTCGGGTCTGGGCGGCAGCCGAAGCGGCGGTGGGTCGCGGGGTGGCGGCAGCGGGAGTCGGTGGTAGGCGCGAGCGCCCCATGCAAGTCGCGGCGTTCTCGACCCCGGAGGATCCCCGCTGGCGCTGGCGTATCGTCAACTACGCGGGCGAGCTCGTCGAGGAGTCGCACGAGACCTTCCCGACGATCGCCGGCGCTCTGGAGCACGGATCGAAGCGGCTCAGGCTGATGGACGTTGTGGACACCTCGGTACCCTTCCATCCCCACCGATCGACCCGGCATCTGAGGGTTCCGTAAGTGAAGGGGGCCGTGGGAGTGAAGATCGAGGTTTTCGACAACCAGATCGAAGGCGCCCTGAAGGCCCTCAAGAAGCAGATGCTCAAGGAAGGTCTCTTTCAGGAGATGAAACGGCGCGCCCATTACGAGAAACCGTCGGTCAAGAAGAAGCGCAAGGCGGCTCAGGCCCGAAAGAAGCGGCGCAAGGCCCTCAAGCGCCTGCAGCAGAACGAGTTCGACTAGGCGAGCGGCCGGCCTGAGTCAACGGCCGGCCGCGTATTGACCAACCCGCGCGCCTTCGGCTAGCGTCGTCGCCACATGCGGATCATCGCGCATGTGGACATGGACGCCTACTACGCCTCGGTCGAGGCGCGCTACAATCCCGCCCTGCGCGACAAGCCCGTCGTCGTCGGCGCCGACCCCAAGGAGGGCCACGGCCGCGGCGTCGTGGAGGCCGCCAGCTACGCTGCCCGACGCTACGGCATCCGCTCCGCCATGCCCATCTCGCGCGCCTGGAAGCTGGCCGAGGCCGCCCGCCGCAAGGGCGAGCCCGAAGTGGTCTTCGTCCACGGCAATCGCAAGCTCTACTCGGAGGTCTCCGAGCGGGTCATGGCGATCCTTGCGTCCGGTGGGGACGCCTTCGAAGAGGCGAGCATCGACGAGGCATATCTCGATCTCTCGTCTCTTGAGAGCTTCGAGGTGGCGGTGGAGCGTGCGCGGGCGCTCAAGCGCGAGATCGCCGAGCGCGAGGGGCTCACGTGCTCGGTCGGCCTCGGTCCGAACAAGCTCGTTGCGAAGATTGCGTCGGACTTCAAGAAGCCGGACGGCCTGACGGTCGTGGTGCCGGAGGAGGTTCAGGCGTTTCTCGATCCTATGGGGATTCGCGTCATTCCCGGCATCGGTCCCAAGACGGAGGCCGAGCTGCACGAGCGGGGCATTCGCACCGTCCGTGACCTGCGCGGGCTCGAGCTCGGTCAGCTCGCCGACTGGTTCGGCCGCTGGGGGGAGGATCTTCACGCAAAGGCGCACGGCCTCTCCGATAGCCCGGTCTCGAACGAGTGGGAGCCGAAGTCCGTGGGAGAGCAGGAAACGTTCGAGGTGAACACGCTGGACTCAACCTTCATCTTGGACCGCGTGCGCGCGCTTGCGGGGGAGGTCTTCACGCGTGTGCGGCGCCAAGGCTTCCGCGCATTCCGCACCGTCACCATCACCGTTCGCTTCGCGCACTTCCGAACTTTGACCAGGTCGTACACTTCCCGGGTAGAGATGGCGAGCGCGGAGGCTTTGTACGCGGGCGCCGAGCGGCTGTTGCTGCCATTCCTGGATCAGCGGGAGAATCCTCGGGGGACGAAGATTCGGCTGATCGGGGTGCGGGCGGAGAAGCTGCTGAGGTGAAGGGCACGTGGTGGCCCGGTCTTGGGAACGACCTTGAGCCAACCCGTGGGGCATTGCCGCACGTACGGGTAGTACATCTTCGCGTCGGCGCAGTAGTACCAGAAGGAAGAGGCGGAGGACGGCGGAGGCACGGGCTGGCCCTGCTGGGCGACCACCCCCGGCCGGGTCCTCGTGCTCACCGAATCCGTTCCGGGGCACCGGGTTTCTAAAGAGGCAACAGGGGACGGGCTGGACGCGAGACGCTGAGTGCGAAGCTCGTCGGTGAAGTCGTGCTGCTTGGGCAGGTAACCCCTGACAAGCCACGTAGCTGACGGTCGCCATCGGCGCCAACAACTTCTCGGCGAGCTGCAAGGCACCTCGTCGTCCATCGGCAACGGAGGTGGCGATGAAGGTCGCGGAGATCTGAAGATATCCGGTCAAGACGATGGCCGGTGAGAAGCTGCAACGGGTACGCCTCGGGCCGCTCGGCATCGAAGGCGACCGGGTCGTACACGTCGAGGACGCCCGGGGTCAGGTGATCACCTCACGCTCCCATCCGCGCTTCCTAGGTCATAAGGGTGCGCTGGGCCTGGATGGCGAGCCCCTTGTAGACGGCCGGCGGTGGAACAGTCCGGAGGTCGCCGCCGAGGTTGTCGACATTGTCGGGCCTGGGGCCAAGCTGGTGCGCCACGACGGTGTTGAGCGCTTCGACGTGCTGCCGCTGCTGGTGGCGACCGACGGCGCCATCGCCGCCTTCGGTCACGACCATCGCCGCTTGCGGCCCAACATCGTGATCGGCGGCGTCGTCGGGTTGGCCGAGCGCGAGTGGCCGGGCGGCTGCCTGCGCATCGGCAAGCTGCTCATCGGGGTCCAGGATTTGCGTCTGCGCTGCATCATGACTGCATACGATCCGGACACCCTGGTCCGGGACAAGGACATCACCCGTGACATCTACCGTCGCTTCGACGGCAAGCTGGCGCTCAACTGTTTTGTGATCGAAGGTGGCGAACTCACCGTGGGGGATGAGGTGCAATTGGTACGCGGTCGTGCCTGCGCTGAGTCTGCAGCGGCCGCGGTCTTCGCCGAGTGAGCCAACCGACGTCGAGAGGAAAGTAAACACCACGGTGCGGACGAGACGCCTCGAGGTCGAGGGGCTCGATGCGGCCCCTTGCTAGGTCGGCCGGCGAAGCCTACAATCCGGCTGGTTCAAGTCTCCGGAGGACCTGATGCATTACGTCTTCCCTAGTGGACAGCGTGCCGGACGTACCCGACCGCGGCGGTGCAGGAATGGGGCGCCGTAGGGAGCCCGATGCGGACGGGCCGCGCGGCCGCCGACCCTGGCGAGTCTCAGCAGTATCGCTTATTGTTGGAGATCAATAACGCGATCATCTCGAACCTCACGCGGGAGTCGCTATTCCGCGCAATCACTGAGGCGCTGCGCAAGGTAGTCCCGTTCGATCGAGCCGTGCTCTACGATGCGGAGAACGACGTCCTCCGCACGTTCGCGTTAGAGGGGCAGGAGCTACCTGGGCACTCCCACGATCTGCATCGTGACGTCAGCGGTCAGGGCACCGCGGTAGGCCCCCAATCGGTACGCCGTCGAGGACGTACCCTTGCTCGAGGAAGTTGCGAACCAGATCGCGCTCGCTGTCGAGAACATGCGCGCGTTCGAGGAGATCGCTCGGCTCCGCGCCAAGCTGGAGGAGGAGAATCGCTATCTCCAGGAAGAAATCAAGAGTGACCACAACTTCGAGGAGATCGTCGGCCAGAGTCGGGCGATCAAGGAGGTGTTTAAAGCCATCGAAGCCGTGGCCCCAGCCGGAGCGACGGTGCTGATCACCGGGGAGACGGGAACCGGCAAGGAGCTCGCGGCCCGAGCGCTGCACCACCTGAGCCCGAGGCGGGGCAAGGCCCTCATCAAAGTGAATTGTGCAGCCCTGCCGGCCGGACTGGTCGAGAGTGAATTGTTCGGGCATGAGAAGGGAGCCTTCACGGGCGCCATCGCCCGCAAGATCGGCCGATTCGAATTGGCCCATGGGGGAACCCTCTTCCTGGACGAGATCGGAGACCTGCCGCTCGAGCTCCAGCCAAAGCTCCTCCGGGTTCTCCAGGAAGGCGAGTTCGAGCGGATCGGAGCGTCCCACACGACCACGATAGACGTTCGTGTGATCGCGGCGACGAACCGAGATCTCGAGACGGCCATCCGGGAAAGCCGATTTCGGTCCGACCTCTACTATCGCCTCAACGTTTTTCCGATTCGGCTACCGTCGCTCCGCGAAAGGACAGAAGATATTCCCCTCTTGGTGCGGTACTTGACACTGAAGTATGGCACCCGATTCGGCAAGAGGATCTCGAATGTCCCACCGGCGATCATGGAAGTGCTCCAGACCTATTCCTGGCCTGGCAATGTTCGCGAGCTTGAAAACGTGATCGAGCGGGCGACGATCCTCAGCGAAGGCGCCGAGCTCGACCTGGGCCGGTGGCCAATGACGACCGGGGACAGGGGCCGTGAGGGTGGCACCCGGACGCTCGAAGATGTCGAACGAGAGCATATCCTGGCCGTCCTCGAGCTGACAGGGTGGCGCGTCAGCGGTGAGCGGGGAGCCGCCGGGCACCTCGGCATGAAGCCCACCACGCTCGAAGCGCGAATGAAGAAGCTCGGAATCACGCGGAAGGAGTGAGGAGTCCCAACATATCGTGACGCTCCCAAGATGTTGGGAGCCTGCCCAAGCTGCCGAACCCGCCCCGAGATCTCTTCCGAGCCAGAGGCTGTCCTGACGCTGAGTTAGTGCGCTCTACCGGGGCCGTCTCAGCGTGGCACGGCCGTTGCTCCTTTGCGATGGGTGTTTGATCGATTCATCATTCACCGATCACGAGGGAGGTAGGCGTGCTCCGGATCAGCAGAGCTTCTGAAAGCTCGCCACTGGCGACGCTGCGAGTCGAGGGTCGCGTTGTGGCGGAATGGGTGCCCGTGTTGGAGCGAGAGTGTTGGCTGGCGCTTCAGGAGAATGGGCACGTCCAGTTGGATCTGTCGGCGGTGACGTTCGTCGACGGCCGCGGTGTGGCGGCCTTGAGGCACCTCGGCGCGAAAGACCTCGAGATCGTCAACTGCCCGGAATTCATCGGAGAGTTGTTACGGATACCATGATTCATTCCGAGATGACCGGCATACTCGATCGACCGCAACGCCGAATCGAGAAGACCTGGGACGCGGGCGAGCTAGGTCAAGCAGCCCTCGCGTATGCCGACACGCTTCACAACCTCGCCCGCTACCTCACCGGCTATGACACGGATGCGGACGACCTCGTTCAAGAAACTTACGCTCGGGCGCTTCAGGCAGCCGGTCAGTTCACGCCCGGCACAAATCTCAAGGCGTGGCTCTTCCGAATCCTTCGGAACACATTCATCAGCCGGTACCGCCGGGAGCGCAACAACCCCGTCGTAGGCGGGTTCGATATAACGGAGCCGGCGGTGGGCGTGGCCGCCGAGGACCACTGGTTCATGGACGACGCCGAGCTCGATCGTCTCCGGAAGGTCGTCGCCGCCGAGATCGAGGCAGCACTCATGACGCTGTCTGAGGACGCGCGCACGGTCATCCTTCTGGATCTCGAGGGTCTGACCGAGGGCGAGGTTGCCGAGGTCATCGGCTGCCCGTTAGGCACCGTCAAATCGCGTCTCGCCCGGGCGCGGGCAGCGCTCAGGCTGAGACTCAAGGATTACGCGAGGTAGGAGCGTCCGTCCGTACCACTCATGTGGCAGAGGGAGCGGCGGTAAAAAACCAAAGCGCGGAAGTCAGCCACAGCCCCAGAAGGATTGAGAACAAGACGCTTCCAGCCACGGGGAGCACCCAGGGCGCGAACCTCGTCGACCGAACAATCAGCACCTTGGCGACGACAGCGCCGTAGAGAGCCGACCCGAGCAGCGAGTGAATCAAGACGCGTGGGCTGTGGGTACCGAACCCGAGCAGGAAGACACAGTGATAGGCCACCGGAAGCGTCAGCAGGATCGCTGCCCGTCCCGACCAGCGATGGGCACTGTTATAGAAGCGCCCCTTAGGCGGAAAGCGGAGCAACTCGTAGATGCGTGCGGCCGTCAGTAACTGACCACATGCCAGCA
>QHSV01000438.1 GCA_003221655.1 Candidatus Rokuibacteriota bacterium | reverse complement strand
GCGGCACGGCGTCGCTCGCCGCGTTCGGTACCCTGGCCGCGCTCATGGCCCGCCGGCAGACCGGTCGGGGGCAGAAGGTGGAAGGCGCCCTGCTCCGGACCGCGATCGCCTTCAACAACCCGACGCTGGTCGAGCAGCAAGCGATCAAGGTCGATCGAGTCGCGACGGTCAATCGCGGCCAGACGTCCGCGCCTTCTGATCTGTTCCGCACCAAGGACGGCTGGATCCTCGCCCTCGCGATCGGAGAGCCGATGTTCCGGCGGTGGGCCAAGCTGATCGGTGAAGATCACTGGCTCACCGATCCGCGGTTCAAGGACGATCTCGCCCGGGGCGACCACGGCGAGCTCATCTCCAAGCGGATGTCGGAGTGGACGGCCGAGCGCACGACCGCGGAGGCGCTCGCCGAGCTCGAGGCCGCCAGGATCGCGGCGGGTCCGCTCTACTCGCCGCAGCAAGCGCTCGAGGACAAGCACGTGCGAGCTGCCGGCCTCCTCGTCGACACCCAGTACCCGGGCCTGTCCCAACCGGTGCCGCTCGCGCCGACCCCGGTCGATCTCTCCGAGACGCCCGGGGGCTTCCGCCGCCGCGCGCCCACGCTGGGCGAGCACACGGACGAGATCCTGACCGAGCTCGGGTATCGCCGGGAGCAGATCGCGGAGCTGCGCACCCGGAACGTGATCTGAGAGGAGGTCGGGCGGTGAGCGCGCTCGCCGTGCGCAATCTCGAGAAGTCGTTCGGCGGGCTGCGCGTCACGTCGGACGTGAACCTGGCCGTCGAGCCCGGCGAGCGCCGCCTCATCATCGGTCCCAACGGCGCCGGCAAGACGACGCTCTTCAACCTGATCACCGGCGAGCTCCGGCCCGACAGCGGCTCGGTCACGTTCTTCGATCGCGACATCACGCGGGTTCCCAGCCGTCGTCGCTTCCACCTGGGCATCGCCCGCACGTACCAGATCATCACGCTCTTCCCGGGCGAGACGCTGCTGCGCAACGTGACACTCTCGCTGCTCGGCCTGTCACGGCGTCGCTGGAACCCGTTCGTCCGGCTCGACCGCCAGGCCGCGCTGATCGCGCGGGCGCGGCAGACGCTGGCCCGGGTCGGGCTCGATCACCTCGCCGAGCGACCCCTCGCCCAGACCTCCTACGGCGAGCGGCGGCGCGTCGAGGTCGCCATGGCGCTCGCCCAGACCCCGAGGGTGCTGCTGCTCGACGAGCCCTTCGCCGGGCTCTCGACCGACGAGCGGCGCGACGTGCTCCGGCTGGTCACCAGCATCCCGCGCGATGTGACGATCGTCATGATCGAGCACGACATGGACGTGGCGCTCGACTTCGCCGAGCGCATCAGCGTATTGCACTTCGGCGAGGTGGTCGTCGAGGGCACGCGCGTCGAAGTCGTCGCGCACCCGCGGACGCGCGAGATCTATCTGGGCGAGTGACGCGCGGCCGGTGCGGCGGCCTGCGCGTCGGCGCGCGCGAGCAGCCACTCCAGATGGATCTTCAGGTGGTAGAGCTCGCCCATGAGGCCCGGCGGCGGCGGCGACATGTGCAAGACGTCCTCCTGGACGCCGCGGAGGCGCTCGGCGGCCGCCCGCGCCTCTCGCGGCGTGCACTGCGCGAGCGTGTGGTCGATCTCGTGCACCACCCGGTACCACCTGGTGACCCGCCGCCGCATCCGCGAGTTGTAGAGCGAGGGCAGGATGCGGATCAGCGGCAGGAGGAGCCCGACGACCGGCAAGACCAGCAGCGCCCACCGCTCGACGGTCACGGCGATCCAGAAGGGGAGGAATCGCTCCAGGAACGGCGGCCCCTTCCGGAGGTAGCGCCGGGCCACCTCGTGAAGCGGCAGCTCGACGAACGCGTCCGAGGGGAACGCGTTGGGCGCTTCGAACAGGCCCGGGCGACTGTGCACCGTCTCCGCGGTCTTCAGAAGAAGGCGCACGATCACGGGGTGGACGTCCTCGCGGACGACGAGCGTGGCGGTGGCCGCGAGCAGGGTGACGTCGCGGTCAGGTACGTCCGCGACGAGGTCGACCACACCCTCCCCGAGCGTGACGGTCGACAGAAACCGGTACCGGGTCGTGTAGGCGATCGTGCGCCGGACGCTCCAGAGGCTGACGGCCGGACTGAGCAGGAGATGCCGCACCAGGGGCACGCTCGGCGCCATGATGAAGAAGGCCGCGTCGATCCGGCCCGTCTCCAGCGCTGCCGCCGCGCCTTCGCTCGTGAGCGCGAGGAGCGTCGAGTTCTGCGGGGTGACACCGCTGTCGCGGAGGATGCGCACCGCCAGGGGCCGGATGCCGCTTCCTTCCTCGCCGACCTGGATCCGGCGGCCGCGAAGGTCGGTGAGGGCGCGGAGGGGCTGGGTCCGCCGGTGGAACAGCCACACGGGCTCGTAGTAGAGACTCCCGAGGGAGAGCAACCCGTCCGTCGGCGCGGCCTCGGCGGTGCCGCCCTGGACGAAGCCCGCCATGGCCTGGCCGGCGGCGAGGCGCTTGAGCGTCTCCACGGACCCCGCGCCGGTCAAGATCTCGACCGTGAAGCCGTCCGCTTTGGCCAACCGCGCGTACTCCTTCGCGAACGTGTGATAGGCGCCGTTCTCGCGACCCGCGCTGAAGGTGACTCGCCGCGGTGGCAGCGGCTCGACCATACGGTTGAGCACCGCGAAGACGCCCAGGGCGAGCGCCAGGGCCGGCACGATGACGTAGGCGAGCTTCTTCCAGTCCACGACACCAGTCTATGAGGGGGAATCGTATTGACGTCACAGGATTTTTGGGCTTGCCGTGCCGAGCCGCTGGTGGTTGGATTACGCACCAACACATGGGTACGATTCGAGCGACCGGTCTGGTCAAGAGGTTCGGCGCCGTGGTCGCGGTGAACGATCCCGGAGCGGCGCGGCATGGGGATGGTCTTCCAGAGCTACGCGATCTGGCCGCACATGACGGTCTTCGAGAACGTGGCGTTTCCCCTGCGAGAGCTCCGCGTGCCTCGCGCGGAGATCCGAGACCGGGTGATGGCGATCCTCGGCACGGTCGGGCTGGGCGGTCTCCACGAGCGTCCCGCGCCCATGCTGTCCGGCGGCCAGCAGCAGCGGGTGGCGCTGGCGCGGGCCCTGGTGTCGAACCCGGAGGTGCTGCTGCTGGACGAGCCCCTGTCCAACCTCGACGCGCGCCTGCGGGAAGAGATGCGCTTCGAGCTGCGCGACATGCAGGCCAAGCTCGGCATCACCAGCATCTTCGTGACGCACGATCAGGCGGAGGCGATGACGCTCTCGGATCGCATCGTGGTCATGAACGCCGGGCGCATCGAGCAGGAGGGCACTCCGGAAGAGGTCTACCAGCGGCCGGGCACGCGATTCGTCATGGACTTTCTGGGCCGGGCCAATCATCTGCCGGCCCGCATGCTCCGCGGCGACGACGGCACCTGGGTCGCGGAGGTCGAGGACAGCGGCTGCTGCCTGCCGGTCGGCGGCGCGGAAGCGTGGCGCGACGGGCAAGAGGTGCTGCTGGCGTTCCGCCCCGAGGCCGCGGAGGTGCGGGCGGCCGAGCGAGACGGCGCCTGGGTCGGCGTGGTCCGATCGTCGGTGTACGTCAGTGGTCACGTCGAGTACGTCGTGGACCTCGGCAAGTTCACGGTGAGGGCGACCGGCCCGGAAGATCCCCGGCTGCCTCACGACGCGCGGGCGCGGCTCTACGTGTCGCCACGAGCGGTCAGGGTCTGGCCGAGGGGCGCCGACGAGTCCGCGGGCACAAACGGAGGGAGACCGCGATGAAGATGCGGAGATGGGCAGCGATCGTCTGGGGCGTCCTCGTCTCGGTCGGCGTCGGTGGCGTCGTGCCCGACACCCTCAGCGCGCAGGCGCGCGAGTTCCAGGCCATCACGGCCGAGTGGAAGAGCAAGATCGTGTCCGCCGCGAAGAAAGAGGGCGAGGTGATCTGGTACAGCTGCGCCCAGGCGACGGACGTCGAGGAGACCATCAGGCTCTTCAACAAGGGTGGCCCATCATGAACAAGGAGACGCACCTCGCCGGCGTCTTCGCGAGCGTCAGCGGGTTGAACATCAATACCAAGCTGGTTCCGGCGGAGAAATTCCCGAAGAGCTACTGGGACCTGGTGCGCGATCCCTACTGGGTCGACCTCATCAAGCGCAAGCGCGTGGCGTTCACCGATCCCCGCATCGCCAATATCGGCGTCTACCACGTCTACGGCTTGAAGGAAGTGAACGCGAAGGACTACGGCGAGGGCTTCATCCGAGAGTTCGCCGGGCTCAAGCCCAAGCTGCTCGGCTTCAACGAGTCCGGCGAAGTGGCTCGAGGCGAGCTCCACGCGATGCTCGGGGGTCCCTGGCGCGTCGAGTACAGCCTCGGCACCGTGCCGATCACGAAGGTGTGCCTGGAGCCGGGCTGTGTCAGCACGCAATCCCCGCTGTTCGCCGTGGTGAAGGGCGCACCGCATCCCAACGCGGCCCGGGTTTTCGTGGACTTCACGCTGAGCCGCGAATATGCGGAGTGGCGCGTCCAGTCGCTCGGCAACACGCCCGCGCGGGCCGACGTGACGCCGCGTCCTCTCGACGACCCCGCGAAGCACAAGCTGCAATTCGCCGGCGACGACAAGGCCGAGCGGCAGATCACCGAGGTTCTCAAGTGGGTCATCGCCTCCAAACTTTTTGATTATTGATGGGGGGCCCCGAAATGGCCCCCCCGCGGCGAGGCCCTGACATGGCTACTATCACCGGGGTTGGCAGGGCGCGGGTCTTCGGGTGGCCACGAGTTGCGGCGTGGGCTTGGCTGCCCACCCTGCTGCTGAGCCCCCAGAAGGGATATCTCAATCAGCTCCTGCGCCAGTTGCCGTTCTTCGAGGGGGACACCGGGCCGCTCGATATCTTCTCGTACGGCGGCCTGATCTTCGTGAGCGTCACCGGATGGGCCACGCTCCTGAGCATCTTCCTGGTCCCCGCGTTTCGCAACATGGACGCGGCGCTCGAAGAATCGGCGCGGATGTGCGGAGCCTCGCCGCGGCGGACGATCACGCGGATCCTGGTGCCCCTCCTGCGGCCGGCGATCCTGGCCGCGTTCATCCTGTCGCTCACCCGCTTGCTCTCCTCGTTCGAGACGGAAGTGTTCCTGGGCACCAGCTCGGGAA
>QHSV01000437.1 GCA_003221655.1 Candidatus Rokuibacteriota bacterium | reverse complement strand
TACGTAGAGGGCCAGAACATTTTCGTGGATTACCGCTGGACGGAGGGACGATCCGACCAGGTACCAGCGCTCGCCGCAGAGCTGGTCCAGCTCAAGGTTGACTTGATAGTTACATATTCCAACCAGACGGCCGGCGCTCTCCAAAAGGCAACCCGAACCATCCCCATCGTCGTGGCGGGCATGGGCGATCCTGTTAGGAACGGCTTCGTCGCCAGTCTCGCTCGGCCGGGCGGGAATATCACTGGGTTCTCCAGCCTTGTCGAGGAGTTGAACAGGAAATGGATGGAGCTGCTCACGGAGGCGGTACCCAAGACTTCCCGCATTGCCGTCCTTGCGGTTTCACAGAGTCCCAACCATCACCGGTTCTGGCTAGAGATGCAAGGCGCGGCCGGGGCGGTGAAGCTGACTCTCCAGCGTCAGGAGGTGGCAGGGCCCGATGACCTCGAGCCCGCATTCGCCCGTCTCGTCGCGGCCCGGGCCCAAGGGCTCATCGTGTTGCCGAGCGCTGTCACCAATGCTCTCCGAACCCAGATCTTGAGCCTCGCGGCAAAGCACCGGCTTCCGGGGATGTACCCTAATAGCCAGTATGTAAAAGCCGGTGGCCTGATGTCGTATGCGGCGGACAACTCTGACCTGCACCGGCGGGCCGCGACGTACGTCGACAGGCTGCTGAAAGGAGCCAAACCCGGTGATCTGCCCGTCGAGCAGCCCACGAAGTTCGAGCTGGTGATCAACCTCAAGACCGCGAGGACCCTCGGCCTGACGATCCCGCCGTCGGTGCTGTCGCGAGCGGACCAAATCATTGAATGACCGGAAGCCGCGCCGCTATTTCCACCGCAATCGGGACACCACCATCTGAGCTACGGGGCAGGCGGACTTACGAGACGCTCGACCACGATTTACACTGCTTTGTGCCTCCAGCGGGACGAGGCGGCCCGCGGCGCCACGATCTCGAAGCGCACCGCTCGCCCGGTGTCTCGACCGCCGTCGCGAGCTCCCTGGCTGCCATCAGGACACGATCATCCAGGTGGTCGTCCGGTGACGAAACCGGGCAACCCCATGGCAGTCAGCAGACGCGAGTTTTCGTTAGGGCCTCACGGGGACTTCGACGAGCTTGTCGCCCGTACTCACGCGGACCCGAAGACCGACTGGAGCTGACCGATCGGTCGGCACCGTTCCACGGTAGGTTCCCGGCTCGGGGAGGGCGCCCATCGGAACAGTCTCCACGGTGCCGTCCGCCATTTGCGCGACGAGCACGACGTCGGCGCCCGCCATGGGCCGGCCTGCAGGGTCCAGGAGCCGCAGGGCGTACGACTCGCCCCACCCCCGCGATACCGGCTCGCGCACGAGCTCCACGCGAGGCGAACCCGCGAAACGGGGGGGCGTGGCCCTCGGTGTCTCCGCCTCAGGCAGTGGCGCGCTGGCGACCTGTTTGGGCGGCGCAGGGGCGCTCGGACCCGGTCGGACCGTGGCGCCGGGTCTGGGTCGGCCGCTGCCGCCCTGTCCCGTTGCCGCGCTCGGCGGGGCACTGGTCTCTTTGGGTGTGGTGCTGGCATCGCGAGCAGGAGTGTTGGTTCCTTCGGGGGAAGTGGTCTCTCTGGACGTGGTGCCGGCCTCTTGGGGAGTAATGCTCGTCTCGCGTGGCGTGGCGGTCAGCCCACCGGCGTCGCGGGGTGGCACCGATTTCGTGCTCGCTGGGCCGCCTGCCAAGAGTGAGTCGCTGGACGGGCGGGCCGGCGGGGGCATATCGGTGCGCGCCGGTTGAGTCCCGGCGACCGCCGGCTTTTCGGTGACCGCCGGTGGCGACCCCTGGAAAACCCGACTCATGAGACTCTGCCCCGCCGGTGACAGCGCAAACGCGGCCAGCGTCACGCCGATCAGGACCGCGAGCAGCTTCGGGATCAGCCTGCCGGACCGCCGGCGCTTGAAAGCGAGGATGCTCTCGAGCCGCTCCTCGTCCTCATCCTCCCGGGAGAAGCGCTCAATCGGCGCATCGGGAAGAAGCAGGGAGAGCGGGGTCCTGCCCGCGGTTGGCTCGATGAACGCCGGGACAATAGCAAACCCATCGGCCTCGAGCGCGCGGTCGACCAGAAGCTGGCGGCGGCGGTCTTCTTTCGGATCGGATCCCCCCGAAGACCCACCCTGACGCCTGTCCATGATGATCTCGAGCTGGTCCTCCGGGCGAAGCGACACTCGGAGAGCCGCGATGAAGTCTCCGCCCCGGAGCCGATCGCGGGAGACAATGCACAAGCGTGTCGGCTGATGTGCCACCAGGTCCTCCTCACCTCTAGCAATGCAGGTGCCTGACCGACGCTTCGGAGATCGTAAACCCGATGTATTTCGCTGAAAGAAAAAGCGATTCTAGGACGCGTATCCGCCGGGGACGCGCGGCATCGTCAGGCGGTGAATCTGGACACTGTCACCCAGCGCGACACCGACACTGTCAGCTGGCGATACACCGAGGATGCGCCGCCCCATCCCGGCTGCGCGCCGCGCAGCGTCAGATCTCGGTCCCCTCGGGCGAGATGAAAGGGACGGAGCCGCCTACCAGCTTCAGGAGGCCGGCGCGCTGAAGGCGCCGGCGGATGTCGTCGCCGCGCGCGCGGATGTCGCGGTCTGTCGCACGAGCTGGGAGCAGCCGGCGGGCCACTTCATCGAGCGCTGCGCGGAGTACTCGGCGGCGCAGGTTGGTTCTGAACCGCCGCCGGACCAGAGGGTCGCTCAGATCCTTCTGCCCGAGGCGCCCCATTTCCTCGTCGAGGTAGTCGCGATCAGACTCCAATCCATCGGGAGTCGTCCCGACGCAAAGCCCCGTGTAGGCGGCCTCGACCTTGTCCAGCATCTCCCACGCGCCCCTGTCCTGTCGCCGGCCACGGCGGAGGTCGAGGTCAGCGAAAGCCTGGGCGATCGCCCGAAGGGCCGCTTCACGAGCAGGGCCGCCGCCCTGCCGGCGGGTGCCGTCGTGTCCAGCCAGGCCGCCCCCGTGAAGGAGCGCGCCCTCCGCGAGGTCAGCCAGGTGCACGTCGCCACGGCGATCCAGGTGGGCGAGAAGGCCGGCGAGCACCCAGAGCACAAAGTCCGGGGGCAG
>QHSV01000449.1 GCA_003221655.1 Candidatus Rokuibacteriota bacterium | reverse complement strand
GCCGGAAGACTTCAGTGCTCGCCGAACGGGTCTGGGCTCTTGCCATCCTCTTTTGTGGGGCCGCGGTCGTTCGCACGACACTGACCTGACCGCCCGCGGAAGCGGCCTTACAACCGGAGCCACCGCCGCTGGAACCCATACCACAGCGCGAGACCGCCGACATAGGCGGCGCCCATGTTCCACAAGGCGGTGCCGGCGGTGAAGGCCATGACGTACCGGTCGGCCTTGGAGAGGCTGCTCGCCTGGACGCCGGCAGCGAGCTCCAGACCGCCGAACATCAGGATGACGCCGAGGAGTGCGGGGGGAAAGAGCTTGAAAAGGGTCCCGATTGAGTCGGCGAAGAAGAGGCCGGCGACCAGGATGAGAACACCCAGGATCACCAGAGCACCGCCGGTCCTGGCGCCGAACCGCACGTGGCCGGCCATGCCGCCAGCCCCGTGGCACATCGGCACTCCACCGAATCATCGAGGCCCTTGCTCAATGCAAAGCGCGGTTGGGCTTCCGCTTGAGGGCCTCGACCCTTTCGGGCCGTCGTGCCGCCTCCTCGAGCAGTTCCATGAACGCACGCGCGCTCGCCGTGACTCTCCTGGCTTCGTGGTGGATGACATGGAAGTGTCGCTGGACCCGAATACCGCGAAGCCGGAGAGCACGGAGACGCCCTGTCGCTACTTCTCCTCGCACCGCGTAGATCGAAACAAAGGCAACGCCAAGACCCGCCATCACCCCCTGCTTGATCGCTTCGGTATGGTCGAGCTCCATCGCCACTCGGAACCTGACTCCCGCCCGCTGCAACGCCCGTTCGGTGACGCTCCGAGTCGCGGATCCGTCCTCTCGCACGAGGAGAGGCTGGTCGACGAGCGACTCGGGCACGACGTCCCGGCGCTTCGCCCACGCGTGTCTGGGCGGGACGATGAGGACGAGCTCATCGAGAATTCCAGCCGACAGGCACTCTTCACCCGGGGCCACGGCATGCCCACCGACGATGCCAAGATCGAGCTCGCGTTCCTTCACTCGCCCCTCGATGACCTGCGAGTTGGCGATCTGAAGCTTCAGCTCCACGCCGGGGTGCCGGGCCCGGAACGCCGCCACGATCGACGGCATCACGTAGAGCCCGGGCGTCGTGCTCGCGCCGATCAAGAGCGAGCCGTGGGCAAGCCCATCGAGATCAGCGAGCGCCTGGCGCGCGCCCTCGACCGAGGAGATAGCGCCAGCGGCATACTGCTCGAAGACTCGGCCCGCCTCGGTCACGGTCACTTCCCGGCCTCGACGAAAGAAGAGCTTCTTTCCCAGCTCGCGCTCGAGCTCACCGATGTGTTCGGAGAGAGTCGGCTGTGACGAATGGATCCTCTTCGCCGCCCGGCTGAAGCTCTTCTCCCGGGCCACGGCGAGAAACACCTCGAGCTGCCGGAGCGTCATTTCGGGTTTCCCCTATAGTCAGAATCCAAATTACGTATTGGACCCTATAGCACTGACGGGCGTAATACAACTCCAGACACCGAAAGGAGGACACCATGATCTTTCGCCAATTTCTGTCCCCGAAGACGGGCTGCGCCAGCTACCTGTTCGGCTGAGGGGGCGCAGGCGCCTGCGCTGTGGTGGATCCACAGCTCGAGATCGAGCCCTACCTCGAGGCGGCCGCGCAGAAGTCCATGCGGATCACCCACATCTTCGAGACGCATGTCCAGGCCGATCACCTTTCCGGGGCCCGTCGTCTTGCGGATGCGACGGGAGCCCCCGTGCTCTTCCATCAGTCCGCGCCAGTCAGGTTCCCTCATGTCGAGATCACGGATGGTGAGGACCACGATCTGGGAAACGTGCGCCTCTCCATCCTCCACACGCCGGGGCATACGCCCGACAGCGTCTCGATCCTGGTCACCGACAAGACCCGGGCTCCGGAGCCCTGGTTCGTCCTGACCGGAGACACCCTCTTCTCGGGAGGCGTCGGCCGCCCGGACCTCATCGGCGCAGGCTCTGAAACGACGTTCGCCGAGCAACTCCACGAGAGTCTCTACGGCAAAATTCTGAAATTGCCCGATCATGTCGAGGTCTTCCCTGCGCACTTCGGCGGCGCGGCGTGCGGCAAAGGGCTCAGTGGGAAGCCTGGGTCGACGATCGGCTTCGAGCGTCGTTTCAATCCGGCGCTCCGCCTCACCTCGAAGTCAGAGTTCGTGCAGTTCGTCCTGGCGGACCTTCCGCCACAGCCGGAGGCCTTCGCCGAGAACCGGCGGCGCAACCTCAGCGGAGAATGAGCGAGATGCGGCTCGGACTGCGGGAGAACCTCCCGCAGTTCGCGCTCCTCGTCGTCCTGAACGCCTTCGTGGGCGCGATGGTCGGGCTGGAGCGCACGGTGCTACCGCTCCTTGGCGAGCGGGAATTCGGCCTCAGTTCGAAGACCGCCATTACCTCGTTCATCGTGAGCTTCGGCGTGACGAAGGCGATCATCAATCTGATTGCCGCCCGTGCGTCTGACCGCATCGGACGGAAGCCGATCCTCGTGGTCGGCTGGCTCTTCGCCCTGCCCGTGCCATTCCTGATAATCTACGCGCCGGCATGGTGGTGGATCGATCTCGCCAACGTCTTGCTTGGCGCTAACCAGGCCATGGCGTGGTCGATGACGGTCATCATGAAAATCGACCTCGTCGGACCGAAGCGACGCGGCCTCGCGCTGGGGCTGAACGAGTTCGCCGGGTACTTCGCCGTCGGGGTGATGTCATGGGTCACCGGCTACATCGCCGCTCACAGCGCCTTGCGCCCGCAGCCCTTCTACCTCGGGATCGTCATCGCGGTCGTCGGCATCGCGGTTTCCTCTCTCTTTGTCAGAGAGACGCGCCCCTATGCGCACCTCGAGGCGGCCGCGTCACCTCAAACCTCGAGCAGCGTCCGTCCATCCCTGCAGAACGTCTTCTATGTGACGAGTCTCGGTAACGTCAGCCTCTTCGCCGCCTGCCAGGCCGGACTCGTGAACAACCTGAACGACGGTATGTCGTGGGGACTCTATCCGCTCTTCTTCGCCGCGTACGGCCTCGGCGTCGGCAGTATCGGCATCATCAAGGCGGTCTATCCCATTGTGTGGGGGGTCCTGCAGGTGGTGACCGGGCCCCTGTCCGACCGCTTCGGCCGGAAAGAGC
>QHSV01000448.1 GCA_003221655.1 Candidatus Rokuibacteriota bacterium | reverse complement strand
AAGGGTATCATCATCCTGCCAGAAAAGTCGAAGTGTACGTAATCTCGGCACGAAAGGCTGACGAGCTGCTCTTCGAGCGCGTCTTCGCCGGCCTGCAGCGCAGCTTCGCGAGGACACAGGTAAACATGCATTTCTCGCTCTCACAGGATCTTACGTCGCTCTAGGACTCCCTGCGTCTTTGGCGGGAGCGGCGGTCCCAGGGACTGGCGTCGATGCTGGAGCGCGGGTTGGTATAAGGAGAGATAGGAGTGCGGCGCACGAACGCGTCGATCTCGGCGTCGGTGGGGCAGGCGGGCCCGGGTCCTCCACCGGCAGAACAAAACGAAAGCGGCCCGGGCCTGGACGAGCACCGGGGCGCGCGATGGTAGCTACGCTGCGAGTCGACCCGAGAACTGGACCGTCAGATCAGGCGGTGACAGAAGGGGTCGTTGCCGCTCCCCCTGATCTTCATCTTCAATGGAAGACCTAATGCACGCTGCCGCCGCCGTCCACGACGACCGTCTGGCCGGTGATGAAGTCGCTGTCGTCCGAGGCCAGGAAGATCAGGGTCCCCACGATGTCCTCGGGGACCTCGGCGCGCTTCAGCATCCGCATCCTCACATTCGCGTCCTTCCCTTCCGCCGGCATGTTCTTCTCGTTCTCCCCGCTCAGGGTGAACCCCGGCGCTATCGCGTTCACGCGGATCCCGAACTCCCCGAGCTCGCGGGCGAGAGAGCGCGTGAATCCCACCACCCCGCCCTTGGACGTCGTGTAGTGGATGTAGTTCGGGACGCCTTTGAAGAAGGTCCCGGAGGCGATGTTGACGATTTTGCCCTTGCCCTGGGTCTTCATGGCGGGAAATACGGCGCGGGAGCAGAGGAAGAGCCCGCGCAGGTTGATCGCCATCACGCGGTCCCACTCCTCGACCGGGATATCCATGAACGGCCGGCGCTCGAGCGCGCCGTAGAGGGCCGCGTTGTTCACCAGGACGTCGATGCGCCCGAAGCGCGCGAGGGCTTCGGTGGCCAGGCGCAGCGTGTCCTCTTCACGCGACACGTCACACTCCACCCCGAGTGCCTGCGCGCCCCGGGCCTCGACCTCCTTGACCGTGGGCTTCGGGTCCGCGATGTCCGCCACCACGACCCGTGCGCCCTCGGCCGCCACGCCGAGGCAGTACGCGCGGCCGATCCCCCTGGCCCCTCCCGTGATGATGACGACCTTCTCCTTGAGTCTCATGGCGCCTCCTACAGTGAGAACGTCTTGACGTAGACCCCTGGAGAGCCCGGCGCGTGCCGCATGTGAGGCCGGATGCGCTGGGTCTCCGGGGCGATGTCCCGCTGGGCGGCCCAGGCGGCGCTTTCGGAGACTTTCGGGTTCTGGAACTCGTAGAACGTGAGATAGGTCGGCGTACCCGTCACGGCGCGAAAGCGCCGGCCGCGAATCACGCCGGGGACCTTCTCGTAGTTCGGAATGTAGATCGTGTTGTACCAGGTGTTGAACTCGGCGTCGATCTCGGGGGGCACGTCCATCCGCCCGAGCTGGAGCGCCGGCGCCATATCGCTCTCGGCGACCGGCGGCGTCACGGCTTTCGGATGGATCAGCGTATAGACGTTACGGATGTAGGTGGTGCCGATGACCTCGGGCGAGCAGCGCTTGGTCCACGCGGTCGGGTTGGTGCGGACGCGCTTGTAGGCGTCGGATTCCAGCGCCGCGACGCTTTCCAGCTCGTAGACGGCCAGATGCTTCGGCCCGCCCTTGACCGCCTCGTAGCGCGCGCCGCTCAAGAACCCGGGCAACGAGAGTCGCTCGGCCAGATGCTCCTCGTTGTACCAGCGATCGAACTCCTTCTCCTTGTCCGCCGGAATGTCCGCCCAGACCATCATGAGCCCCGTGCCCTTCTTTTTCGTCGCCATGGCTGGCTCCTTTCGAATAGCTGGATCTTAGAACACCGCGCGGGCGAGTGCCATGGCCCCGGGGTGGTATAGCCTCGGCGTGACGAGCCCTCCCATGGCCTGGGCTCGCGCATCGTCGAGCAGATCTTCGAGACCATCCATCGCATCCGGTGCGAGCGCCGGCTGACCATCCTGCTGATCGAGCAGGGCGTCGTGGAGGCGCTCGAGCTGTGTGTCGTGCTCGCCGGCTAGCGCGAGGCGCTGCTCGCGGACGCTCGCGTACAGCGTGGGTACCTTGGAGCCTGACGCGAGGAACCTCAGCCCGTTTCCATCGGCAGCGACGGATCCGCGGCCCATTCGGAGAGCGAGGCGTCGTACACGGCCACCCTGTCGTGGCCCAGCAGCGCCAGCACGAAAGCATCACTGCTGGCAGCGATGCCGCCGCCGCAGTAGGTGATCACGCGCTCGGCCTCGAGCGCGCCCGCCGCGGCGAATCGTTCGCGCAGCACGTGGGCGGGCAGGTACGCGTGCGTCTTCGGGTCGACCAACGACCGCGCCGCGACGTTCGCGCTGCCGGCGATGCGTCCTGGCCGGCCGTACGTCACCCCCTCGGTGCCGCGATGCTGTTCCTCCGTGAGGGCGTTGAGGATGCAGGCGGCGCGCTGCCCGAGGCCCGCGAGCACCGCATCCTTACCGACGAACAACTCCGGCCGCGGCCGCGCCACGAAGCGGGCCGGCGGGTACGCGCACGGCTCGGTGGAAGTCGGGCGCCCCTCGACCGTCCACTTCTTCCAGCCGCCGTTCAGCACCGCCGCGTCGTCGAAGCCGACCGCACGCAGCATCCACCAGACGCGCGCGGCCCACATGTTCACCGCGCGGTCGTACAGCACGACCCGCGTCCCCTCGCCTACCCCGAGCCGCGCCATCACCGTCGCCATCTGCTCGTCCGTCGGCATCATGTAGAGCAGAGAGGATGCGCGATCTGAGAGATCGTCCGTGAGGTCGGCGAACCCGCTGCGCGGGATGTGCCCGGCCGCCCACGTTGCGCGTCCCGACTCGGCGCGATAGCCGCCCTCGGGCCGCGGGTGGAGGATGGTCGTGCACTCGAGCACGCGCAGCGCCGGGTCGTCGAGGTGGACCGCCAGCCAATCGGTCTCGACCAAGAACTGCGGGTTGATCCAGGCCATGGCGCGCAGGGTAGCGCCGCGCGCACAGAGGAGTCAAGGACGCCCCGCCTGCGGTGCCGGACCCGAACGACT
>QHSV01000447.1 GCA_003221655.1 Candidatus Rokuibacteriota bacterium | reverse complement strand
ATCCGGTCAAGGCGGTCGAGGCCCTGACCGACGCGATCCAATGGGGCATGGAGGCGGAGGTCGTCCACGTCGAGCGGATCGACGAGAGCCGGCTCGTGAACGCGGTCCAGGAGCTCTACCGCGGCGAGCTCGTGCGCGAGCTCCGTGAAGAGCGCGGGCTCGCGGAGCGCCAGATTGACCTGGTGCGCCTGTCACGGGCCATCGTGGATTCGACCAATTACTTCAAGCGGCGCGATCCGGCGAGGGTCGAGCGGATCTGGCAGCGCATCCAAAGCTACCGGGCCCTCCTGGCCGAATACCACATTAAGGACGAAGCGGTGCGAGCTCGGCTCGAGCGGACCCGGCCGCGTCAGCGCCTCCGCCTGACCTGGGAGGCGATCGCGGGCTTTCCGCTCTTCGTCTACGGCGCGACGGTGAATTTCCTCCCGTACTGGATTCCACGCTGGGTGGCGCGGCGCCGGTCGCGCAAGGAGACGGACTACGCGACGTGGCGATTCCTGACGGCGATGATCGCGTGTCCGCTCTTCTGGGGGCTCGAGATCTGGATCGCGGCGCGGCTCGTTGGACGGGCGGCCGCGTTGGTGTTCGCCCTCTCGCTGCCGATCTCCGGGGTCATCGCGTATCGTTACTGGGTCGGCGCCGGGCGCCTGCAGAGCCGGCTGCGTTTCGGCGCCCTCGCCCTGACCCGGGAGCACGCGGCCCGACGGCTCACGACCGAGCGCCAGGCCCTCATCGCCGAGCTCGAGCGGGCCAAGAACGACTACCTCGCCGCAACGAAAGGGAGCTCTTTTTGAGCGTTCGCCTGCTGGAAGAGCTGTCGACCCCGGCGCTCGACGCGCTCGACCGCGCGCGCACCGCCGTCGTCCTCACCGTGAGCCCGCTCGAAGAGCACGGGCCCCACCTGCCGGTCGGTGTCGACGCGATGGCCGCCCGCTACTTCGCCGAAACGCTCGCTGAGCGCCTCACCGCGGCGCGGCCGGGCTGGACCGTGCTGCTGGCGCCCACCCTCCATCTCGGCTCCTTCACGTTCGACGCCGTCGGGACCGTGAGCGTGCGGCAGCGCGTTGTGCGCGACGCGCTGGTCGACTACGGCGGCTCGCTGGCGCGCGCCGGCTTCCGAAACATCCTGATCGCCAACGGCCACGGCGGGCCGGGGCACGTCACGGCGCTCGAAGAAGCCGCCGCGATCGTCTCGCGACGGCACCGCGTGACGATGGCGTCGCTCTCGGGCTATCTCGCCTGGCAATTCCTCCGCGGCCGGTATCTCGAGAAAATCGCGACGGCGCTCGGGCGCTCCCTGTCCGACGAGGAGAGACAGGCGTTCGCCGAAGACGCTCATGGCGGCTGGTGGGAGACGTCGCTGATGCTGCTCGTCCGCCCCGAGCTCGTCGATCAGTCCTATCGGGCGCTTCCTCCGGCGCGCTACTCGCTCGCCGAGCGCGTCGTGCCGAACTTTCCGCTGCGAAACGGCGGGCGCGGATACGTGGGCCATCCTGCGCTGGCGGACCCGGCGTTCGCCAAGGCGGCGGTCGAGGTGCTCATGACCGAGACGATGGAGCTGGTGGAAGGACTTCTCGACGGAAGAATCCGCCCTCGTGACGGCCGCTCGCCGTTCTTCGCCGTCCCCTTCTTCAGGACGGATTTTTGGCCGATCGCCATCACGGCCACGGTCGGTCTCGCGATCGGAGCCGTCACGTACCTATCGCTGGCCGCCCTCGGTCGAAGCCGGACTCGAGGCACCCGTTACCGTGATCGAGCTTGAGGCGAACGCCGGTGTCGCCTGGCTCTGGCTCAACCGCCCGGAGGCGCTCAACGCGCTCAATCGCCTGCTGACCGGCGCACTCGAGGAGGCGCTCGAGCGCGTCACCGTCATGGACGACGTGCGCGTCCTCGTTGTCGCCGGCCGGGGACGCGCCTTCTGCGCCGGCAACGACATCAAAGAGATGGAGACCGTCACGACCGAGGAGGCCGAGGCGCTCGCCCGGCGCCACGCGGCGCTCATGGACCGGTTCGCGACGCTGCCCCAGGTGACGATCGCCGCCGTCGACGGCTACGCCCTCGGTGGGGGGCTCATGCTCGCCGTCGCGCAGGACCTCCGCGTCGCTTCCGACCGGGCGCGGTTCGGGCTCCCCGAGGTCACGCTCGGCTTCAACCCAGGGTATGGTATCGCCCGCCTGCTCGACATCGTGGCCGGCGGCCACGCCCGCGACCTGCTCCTCACCGGGCGCACGATCCACGCGGCCGAGGCGCTGCGGATGGGGCTCGTCAACCGCGTCGTCGCCCCGCCGACCCTCGCGGCCAGCGTCGCAGCTCTCGCGGCGGACATCGCGCGGTCGCCGCGCGGCGGCCTTGCCACAACGAAGGAGATCATCGCGGCGATCCGCGCGGGCGCGCGGGGACGCGAGGCCGAGGGATACGGCGCCGCGCTCAGGACGAGTGCCGCGGCGCGGGAGCGGATTCGGGAGTTCGCGAGCCGGAGGAAACGGTAGCCGCCTACCGTTTACGGCGCAGCATGTCCTGGTCGGCCTCGCGCAACAGGTGCTCCGCGCTCTCCGGAGGCGCCTGAGCGTACACGACCCCGAAGTTGCACGTCACGGCGACCGGAATCCCGCGCCTGGCCGACAACCTCTTGATCTTCTCGCGGACCCTGGCGATGACGGTGTCGGCGTCGCCGGGACCCGCGTCCGGGAAGAACACGACGAACTCGTCGCCGCCGTGGCGGACGATCAGATCCGTGGTGCGCGTGCCCTCGACGAGCGCGTCGCCCACGACTCTCAAGACGTCGTCACCGACCCCGTATCCGTAGCGATCGTTGATCGCCTTGAGCTGGGAGACATCGAGGACGAGCAAGAGCGCCCCCGTTTTGCGGCGGCGCGCGACGGCGGCCAGGCGCCGGTATTGATCGTGGAAGGCCCGACGACCCGCCAGCCCGGTGACCGGATCGGGGGCGTAGCGGGACAGCCGGCGGTCGGTCTCGTAGAGACGCCCCGCGAGCGTCCGCAGCAGGGACACCGCCAGCTCCGTCGAGTTCTGAAGCACTTTCAGAAACTCGCTCTGCGGGAGCACGAGGCAGTGCGTCCGCTCTATCGCGACGACGGTCGCCGAGCGCGACTGGTTCCGGAGCATGCTCAGCTCGCCGATGATCTCGCCCTCCCCCAGCTCACCCACGATCAGCTCCACGGGCGAGTCGGGCGCCACTTCAAGAACGCGGACGCGCCCGGAGAGAATCACGAAGAGGCGCTCCGGTGGATCGTTCTCGCGGATCAGCACGTGGCCGGGCGCGAAGCTTTGCTCCGCCGCGCTGGCGAGGAGCGTTTCGCGCTGCACGCCGTTGAGCTGCCGGAAGAGGGGGACGGAGGCGAGCAGGCTCAAGCCGCGGGCACGGCGGTCGCTCCCGCCCAGCGGGCGGTCGACGCCCGATGCCGCGCTCACGCGCTCGGCCGAGTCAAAGACCATGAGCGTGCGGGCCAGCCAGGCACGAACCCGGGCGCGCAGCATGGGCGGACTGAACGGTTTGGCGAGGTAGTCGGTCGACGACGCCTCGCCGCGGTACACGGCATCGGAGGGGATCGAGCTGTCGGCCAGGACGAGGATCGGAAAGTTTCGCCGCCCGAGGCGGGCCCGCAACGTCTCGAGCATTGGGTCACCGTCGCCGTCCAGCAGCTCGCGGTCGATGATCGCGATGTCGGGCAGCAGCTCGTGACCGAGGGCCAGCACCGCGCGCATGTCGGACTGTCGCAGGAGAATCAGACCGTCATCGGTGAGGATCTCCTCGATCTCGGCGACTTCCGCCTCGTTAGCGCTGACCACCAGCACGCGGCCGCCGGCGATCTGGCGGTGCTGGAGCGCGGACGCTTCGGCCACGGCAGGCGCAGCGCTGCCGCCCATGACCTGCAGCTCGAGCCCCTCCCGGGCGGCGAGGACCTCCAGCGCCTGTCCCCGATGGGCGACGTGGGCGCGCGCCATCACCTCCATCCGCTCCATCGTCTCGTCGTCGTGCGCCGGATCGTGGTGGAAGAGCACGAGGCGCTCCACACCAGCGGCCAGCGCGACGTCGACGGCGTACTCGAGGCTACTGTGGCCCCAGCCGACCTTGTCGCGGTACTCCTCTTCGGTGTACTGCGCGTCGTGGATGACCAGGTTCGCGCCCTTCAGGAAGGCGATGTGGCGCTCATCGCCCGGATGCTGAGAGACCCGACCCGAGGCGTTCCAGAAGGGTTCGTGGTCGGTCGCGTAGGCGATGGTCGCGCCGTCACTGGTCATGCGGTACGCGACGGTCGGCGCGGTGTGGTTCATGAACTGCGTCTCGACGAGCACGTCGCCGACCCGGAAGAAGCCCTCGTCGAGCTCCGTGAAGTGAATGCGCGAGCGCAGATCGCGCATCTTCACCGGGAAGTACGAGTACTCCATCTGGCCCCCCATCGCTTCCTCGAGGCCGCGCTGGAAGCCGACCGGCGCGTAGATGTTCAGCTCGGAGCCCGGCAGGAACGCGGGGACGAAGAAGGGAAAACCCTGGATGTGGTCCCAGTGGGTGTGGCCGATGAAGAGGTGGAGCCGCATAGGCTGGGGCATCGTTTGCGCGAGATGCAGCCCGAGCTCGCGCGCGCCGGTGCCGCAGTCGAGGATGATCACCGTCCCATCGGAGGCCCGGACTTCGACGCAGGAGGTGTTTCCTCCGTAGCGCGCGGTCTTCGGCCCGGGCGCAGCGATCGATCCGCGCGTGCCCCAGAAGCGGACTTGCATGAAGGTTACTCTTATCATATCGCGCGCCCAGGATCGCCTATGTCGACACGATTCCGTCTGGGCCTGGGCGGGTCGAGTCCGTCCCCGCCCTGTGTCCAGGCCGCGGGGGCCGCCGAGCGGGTCCTGGCCGCCATTGCCAAGCGTCGGCCCCTCTGATAAAGAACTGCGCGTGACCGCCGCGCTGCCCCCGATCTCGACGCATGTGATGGGAAGCCATGGCTTCCCCGGCTGGTTCTGGACCGCGCTCGACAAGATCAAAGCGGGCGAGTATGGCCAGACCGACGTGAAGGAAGCGTTCGACGACGCAACCCAGCTCGCCATCCGCGATCAAGAGCGCGCGGGCATCGACATCATCTGTGACGGCGAGATGCGACGCTTCTTCTTCGTGCAGACCTTCTACGAGAAAATGGACGGCCTCGACCCGGTCGAGCCGCTCCGGAAGACCGGGCTGTACGCCTACGACTCGGCGCCGCGCTACCGGCCGCGTCATCGCATCCAGGTGCCGAAAGGGCTCGGCGTCGTCGATGAGTTCCGGTATCTGAAGACCCAGACCGACAAGCCCGTGAAGGCGACCTGTCCGGGACCCGTCACGCTCTCGATCCACGTCCAGCTCCGCCCCGGCGATGTGTACGGCAACGACCGGCTCGCCCTCTGCTGGGACTTCGTCCCGGCCATCAACGCCGAGCTGCGCGCGCTCGTCGAGGCGGGTGCGGACTACATCCAGCTCGACGAGCCGTCGGCCGCGATCGTGCCCGGGCAAATCGACGAGTACGTGAAGATGTTCAACGCCTGCGTCGAGGGCGTGCGTGCGCGGATCGCGTACCACGTCTGCTTCGGCAACCTCCTGTCGCGCCCGCGCGGCAAGCGCTCGTACCGCTGGCTGTTCCCGGCCTTGCTCGACGCGAAGTGCCAGCAGTTCGTCTTCGAGTACGCCAACCGCGAGATGGCGGAAATCGAGCACTGGAAGGAGATCGGCGTCGATCGGGACGTGGCCTGCGGCGTTGTCGACGTGAAGTCGTTCTACATGGAGAGCGCGGAAGACGTCGCCGAGCGGCTCGCGCTCTGCGCGAAATTCATTCCGGTCGAGCGCCTGTCGGCCGTGCCCGACTGCGGCTTCT
>QHSV01000170.1 GCA_003221655.1 Candidatus Rokuibacteriota bacterium | reverse complement strand
TCGGTGGCTTCGGCCCGCCCCTCTGACCGAGCCCTTCGAGCCCTACGCGAGGGCCCTCAACGATCACTGGACTCGAAAGCGCGCGGTGCGTTTCTACGTCCGCGGAACGTATGGACCCTTCTATCGCAAGAGCTCATCCGAGGGTTTCGAGCCGCTCAAACGCCTCAGGAGTCTTGAAGACTTGGCACTTTCATCGTGCAGGGGTCGCGTTCTGAATGCTGGAGCAGGGGCGGGGCGACACAGCCTGCTGCTCCGCGAAGCCGGATTCGACGTCGTCTCCGTCGACATTGAACAAGCCCTCGTCGACCTGATGAAGCGCCGGGGCTTGGACCACGTCTACCAGGCCGACATCTTTACGATCGATCAAGGCGTGTTCGATACGATCATCTTCCTTCAACACACCATCGGCCTGACGGGCACGTTGGAGCGGTTGCGGGAGCTTCTGGCTCTGCTCAAGCACCGGCTCGGCCGTCGGGGTCAGATCTTGTTGGATTCCACGTCTCCTCGTGTGATTTCCTCGCCCCTGAAATACGCGGGCGAGTGCGAATTGCAGCTCCAATACCGCTCGCTCCTCGGCAAGCCGTTTCCATGGCTCTGGGTCGATTTCAACGTGCTGAGCATCTGCGCGCGAGCGGCGGGCTACGATGCCGAGCTACTGACCCGCGGCAGCGTCGCGGACGACTATCTCGCCCGCTTAACGCCACAATAGGAGTTTCACCATGTGTCGAAGCATCAAGACTCTGCATAACTTCGAGCCACCGGCGACGGACGATGAGATTCGGGCATCTTCGCTGCAGTTCGTCCGAAAGCTGAGCGGCTTCACACGGCCTTCCCAGGCAAACGACGTTGCTTTCAATCGCGCCGTGGAGCAGGTGGCACAGGCAGCGCGGGAGCTACTCGACTCTCTCGTGACAAAGGCCCCGGTGCGCAGCAGAGCCGGGACTAGAGGGTGAGCTTCGTCTTCCCGTCGATGTCGACCAGCATCGAGTCCATGATGTACCCGACGTTGAACGTCTTCATGAACGCGAGCTGGGACGCGAACGCCTCCCGGGCCAACGGGTCCCTCCTGGCCCACTTGAACCACATGGGAATGGCATGCCGCCGGAACTTCTGGCGAAACCGTATAGCCCGTTCGATCTTCTCGACATGATCCGGAAGCTGGCTCCCGAAGGCTAGTCAGAAGGTCGAGGTCACTGCCTGGTGGCCTCCGTTCTCCGTGAGCTCTTCCTCCCGGTAGAGACCCAACGCCTCGAGCACCGGTCGATCCTGGATCGAGAAGAGGATCGCCGCGTCCTGCGTGGAAAGATTGGTGTGCTCGTGCAGGGCCCAGGACGGGAGCGTGATGATGTCTCCCCGCTCCCACGCGAAGCGCGCGCCGTCGATGATCGTCTCCCCGGTCCCCTGGACGACGTAGTAGACGGCGCTGCCGGTGTGGCGGTGCGCCTTCAGTCGCGCGCCGGGACGGAGCATCTGGACCCAGCACCCCATCGTCGGCAGCAGAGCGCGACCCGTCTGCGGGTGCGTGTACTCGAGGGCCACGCCGTCGTAGTCGTCTCCCGCGACGTCACGCAGCTCCCCCAGCGACTGCCACGTCTTCTCCCAGGAGTAGAGGAGCAGTGGCGAGGACAGCGGTCGCTCCTTCACCCAGGTCGGCGTCAGGCTGACGTGGCCGTGCAGTCGAACGGACGCGTTGTTCGGCTTGCTCAGCGGCACCTGGGGCTCCGTGTAGAACTGAAAGAACATCGCGTTGAGGGCCTGGACGAGCGGCACGTCGAGGCCGTCCATCCAGACCACCGGCTTCTCGGTCTCGTTGCCGTGGTCGTGCCACGCCCAGCTCGGCGTCAGGATGAGGTCGCCGGGCGCCATGTAGACGCGCTCGCCGTCGACGGCGGTGTAGGCACCCTTCCCTTCCATGATGAACCGGATCGCCGTCGGCGTATGGCGATGGGCGCGCGCCACTTCGCCAGGCAAAAGCAGCTGGACCGCGGCGATCATGGTGTTCGTCGTCGCCCACCGTCCGTCGAGACCTGGATTGAAGAGCTGGAGCGCGCGGCGCTCCTCGCCGACCGGCACGGCCTCGCCGGCCTCGAGGACCATCGCGTCAAGCACAGACGCCTTCCACATGTACGGAATCGCCTTCGGCTCGGGGTGGCGCGTCATCTGGCTCGCCAGCTCCCAGAGGCCGTACATGTGGGCGGCGTGCATTCGCTCGTGAAAGTCCGTTTCGGCCGCGGTGGCGGCTGGACGCGTCATGGCTCCCTCCTATCTCGACAACGGCGCTTTCAGATCGTAGAACCGGAGCGCGTTCTGCCCCAGGATTTTCGTCTTCACACGCGCATTTAGGTCGTCGCGCTTCATGAGCTCGTCGACCGTGTGCGGCCACTCGCTGTCCCAGTGAGGATAGTCCGACGCGTAGAGGATGTTGTCCTCGCCGACCCACCCGATGACGTACGGGATCGTCTTCTCCTCCGGCTCGCAGGAGAAGTAGGCGCGGCCGCACGTCATGTACTCGCTGGGCTTCGCCCTGCAGAGGGGCGCGTCCCACGGCCGCTTCTCGAACTCGCCGTCCATGTGCTCCATGAAAAACGGCACCCAGCCGGCGCCGGACTCCATGAACCCGATGCGCAGGCGCTGAAACTTCTCGAAGAGCCCGCCGTACACGCAACTGATCACGGAGATCATCTGCTCGGGGGCGTGGGTCCACGTGTGCACGCCCAGGAAGTTGTTGAAGCGATACGGATCGCCGGTCTCGCTGCCCGACGCGTGCATGCCCACCGGGACGCCGAGCCGCTCGGCCTCCTCGTAGATCGGCCAGAAGAACGGATCGGCGACGTTGCGTCCGGGAATGAAGGTCGGGAACATGAGACCGACGAGGCCCAGGCGCGAGACCGCGCGGTCGAGCTCGCGGGCGGCTTCGGTCGGGTCGAGATAGGGCACGATCGCCACACCTTTCAGACGCTGCGGGTCGGCCTTACACCAGTCGGCGATGAAATCGTTGTAGGCGCGGCAGAGCGCCGTCTGGTAGTCGACCTCGCGGATCTCACCGATCCGGAGCGCGGACGTGGGATAGAGAAAAGCCAGGTCGATGCCCTCCTGGGCCATGTCGGCCATCATCTCGTGCGGCGTGTCGGGGTCTCTCCCCAGGTCGCCGTTGGGCGCCTGGCGGCGGTCCCACTGGGCGCCGGTCTGGACAGGTGGCCAAGGCCGTGCCACGGAGTCGACAAGAAATAGCTGACAGTCGGGGCCAGGCACCCCGCGGAGAGCGACAACCCCGCGATTCTTCGATTTGAGCAGCATAGGCATTGCCTTTGCTCTCTTGCCCCCCATGACCATCCGCGCCTGCCGGACGACGGCTGCCGTTCTAGTGAACCGCATGTGGTCGCTGGTCCCTTCGGGCGGGTCCCTCCCCGAGAGCGTGTGGCGGGCGCGGCACCGCTTCCTGGTCGGGCTCACGTTCTTCCACGTCGTGATCATCGCCCTGGCCGGACCGGTACTCGGCAAGCACTGGGAGCTCTCCTTCCGCGCGCTCCTCGACGACGACAGTGCGGTGCACGTCCTTGGCGAGGCGCTCGTGGTAGCGCTGTTCGGGGTCCTGGCCTGCTGGCGGCGGGCGGGCCGCACGGTGCAGGCCACGTTCGTCGGCTTCGGCCTCATGAGCGCGTCCGCGATCCTGGTGCATCTCTCCGGCGGTTACATCGAGTTCCACTTCCACTTCTTCGTCATGCTCACGTTCCTGGCCCTCTGCCAGGACTGGATCCCGTACCTCCTGGCGGTCGCCTTCGTCGCCGTCCACCACGGCGTCGTCGGGGTGCTGTGGCCGCGGTCGGTCTACAACCACGAGGCGGCGTTCAACGCACCGTGGACGTGGGCCGGCATCCACGCCCTGTTCGTGCTCTGGTCCTGCGTGGGCAGCGTCATCGCCTGGCGATTCAACGAGCTGGCGTTCGCGCAGACCGCACTCATACTCCAGGCGGCCGGCGAAGGGATCTTTGGGGTCGACACGGAGGCGCGGATCACCTTCATCAATCCGGCGGCCGCCTCGATCCTGGGGGTGGATGCGCGAGCAGCTGTCGGCAAGCGGTTCGGCCAGGTCGCGAATCACCTCGCCACCGATGGCACGCGGCTGCCGGACGAGGACTCACCGATCCTGGCGCCCCTCAAGGACGGCAGGGCCCACCACGCGACCGACCAGATCTTCGGCCGCATGGACGGCAGCTACGTCCCGGTCGACTACGTGAGCACGCCCATGATCGAGCGCGACCAGTTGACCGGCGTGGTCGTCAGCTTCAACGACATCACCGCGCGTCACCGCTCGGAGACGGCCCTGCAGCAAAGCCATCGGATGCTCGAAGAGACGCTCGTCCAGCTGAAGACGACTCAGCACCAGATGCTCCAGCAGGAGCGGCTGCGCGCGATGGGCCAGATGGCCAGCGGCATCGCCCACGACTTCAACAACTTGCTCTCCCCGATCGTGGGCTTCGCCGAGCTCCTCATGCGATCTCCCGATCTTCCGCGAGAGACGACGAAGACCTACGCGCAGCTCATCAACACCGCCGCCCTCGACGCTGCCTCGGTCATCCGCCGCCTGCGCGAGCTGTACCGCGACCGTGGCGAGACCCCCGTCGACGGGTCGGTCGACCTCGGCCGCTGCATCGACGAAGTGGTGGCCCTGACGCAGCCGCGCTGGAAGAACCAGGCCCTCGGCCAGGGCATCGCGATCCGCGTCGACACCCGCGTCGCCGGCGCACCGGTCATCCAGGGAGACGCGGCCGGGATCCGGGAGATGCTCGCCAACCTGATCTTCAACGCGGTCGACGCCATGCCGGAGGGCGGTACGATCACGGTGCGCGCACGCTCGGAAGGCGCCGAGGTGAGACTCGAGGTCAGCGACACCGGCACCGGCATGTCGGACGAGGTCCGGCAGCGCTGCCTGGAGCCCTTCTTCTCGACGAAGGGCCAGCACGGCACCGGCCTCGGGCTCTCGCTCGTGCACGCCACCGTCGAGCGCCACGGCGGGACGCTGACGGTCGAGAGCGAGCCGGGCCGGGGCAGTATGTTCAGCGTGCGGCTTCCCATCCGCCACGAGTCGGCGGCCGCCGGCGCGGACGTCGAGTTGCAGGAGTCGTTGCGGCCTCTGCACATCCTGCTGGTGGACGACGATCCGCTCGTGCGCATGTCCGTCGTCGCGCAGCTCAACAGCCAGGGGCACATCGTCGAGACCGCCGCGAACGGGCGCGAAGGGCTCGACCGGTTCGCGGCCGGCCGCTTCGACCTGATCGTGACCGACCGCGCGATGCCGGAGATGGGCGGCGACCAGCTGGCGGCCACCATCGAGCGGTCGGCGCCGGACACGTCCGTGATCATGCTGACCGGCTTCGGTGACCTGATGGGCGCCAAGGCCGAGCAGCCGCCGGGCGTCGATGCCGTCGTCAGCAAGCCCGTCACGCTCGACGCACTCACCCAGGCCATCCGCAAGGTCACTGCCCGCCGCTGAACGTCCCCGGCCCGGCGCGGGCCGAGCAATTCCCGTTGTCATGGCGCGCGTCCGGTGGTACACGTGCGGCTATCCTGCGACGCAGAGGGACACCATGATCCTGATCATCGGCGGCATGGGGTTCATCGGGCTCAATACCGCGCTGCGCTTCCTCGAGGCCGGCCAGAAGGTCGTCATCTCGCAGCACTCGTCGCGTCGTGTACCGGACGTCCTCAAGAGCGAGATCGGCACGCGTGCCTTCGTCGCGCAGATGGACGTGACCAACCCCTACGAGGTCTTCGAGGTCGTCCGACGCCACCAGATCGAGAGCATCGTCAATCTCATGGCGCCGCCGGCGCGCAGCCTCTCGACCCAGGCCGACTATCACCTGTACACGGCCGGTCTGCAGAACGTGCTGGAGGCCGCGCGCACCTTCGGGCTCCGGCGCGTGTCGCTCGGCAGCTCGGTCGCTGTCTACGGCGGCCTGCCCGCCGGGCCCTACCGCGAGGACACGACGCTCCCCGTGAGCTCTCCCACGCAGGTCTCGGCGTTCAAGAAGGGCATGGAGATGCACGCTCACTTCTACGCCGCGCAGGCCAAGCTCGACGTGGTCGCGCTGCGGATCGGAAGCATCTACGGTCCGTTCTACTACAGCATGCACAACCCGATCAGCCGCATGTGCCACGCCGCGGCGAAGAACACCGAGCCCGACTTCAGCGACCGGCCCGACGGCAAGATCTCCGAGGACGACCAGGCCGACTGGACGTACGTGAAGGACGTAGCCCGCGGCATCCAGCTGGTGCACACCGCGGAGAAGCTCCCGCATCGGATCTACAACATCGCCTCGGGCCGCGCGACCTCCAACCGAGACGCCTTCGACGCCGTGCGCAAGGCGGTACCGGGCGCGCGCTGCTCCGCCCTCAAGCCGGGAAAGACGCCGGGCGCCTCGACCAATCCCGCGACCGATCTGTCCCGCGCCAAGGACGTCGGCTACCAGCCCGAGCACACGCTCGAGACGGGGATCGCCGCTTACATCGACTGGCTACGAACCAATCCGCAATAGACGGGAGGCATCCATGGGGCGACTGGACGGCAAGGTGGCGCTGATCAGCGGCGGAGCGAGGGGACAAGGGGCGACCGAAGGGCGGATGTTCGTCCGCGAGGGCGCCGCCGTGGTGCTCGGGGACGTGCTGGACGACCAGGGCAAGAAGGTGGAGGCGGAGATCAGGGCGAACGGGGGCAAGGCAACCTACGTGCACCTGGACGTGACGCGCGAGGCGGACTGGCGCGCGGCCGTGGCCACCGCCGTGCAGGCGTACGGCAAGCTCAACGTGCTCGTCAACAACGCGGGCATTCTCTTCCGGTCGAAGATCGAGGAGACGTCCGAAGCCGATTGGGACCGCATCATGGCGGTCAACGTCAAAGGCGTCTTCCTGGGCACGAAGTGCGCGATCCCGGCGATGCGGCAGGCCGGCGGCGGGTCGATCATCAACATTTCCTCAACGGCGGGTCTGGTCGGGGCCCCAGGGGGAACCGCCGCGTACACCGCGACCAAGGGCGCCGTGCGCCTCTTCACCAAGTCGACGGCCGTCCAGCACGCCAAGGAGGGCATCCGCTGCAACTCCGTCCACCCCGGCCCGATCGCGACCGACATGATCAAGGACGTGCTGGAGAACAAAGCGCAGTGGGAGCAGCGCCTGCGGCGCCTGCCCATGGGACGCGTGGGAACGCCGGAAGACGTCGCCTACGGCGTCATCTACCTGGCGTCCGACGAATCGTCGTACATGACGGGTAGCGAACTGGTGATCGACGGCGGCACGACCGCCGAGTAGTGGCAGCTCACGTAAGCCAGTACTCACGTAAGCCAGTAAAGGAGACCATCATGGCGCTGACGCTCGCAGAAGCCAATCGGATCGTGCAAGCGGCCCTGACTAAAGCCCAGGAGATGAACATCAAGGTAAGCGTCGCGGTGTGCGACGCCGGGGGCCGCCTGATGGCGTTCAACCGCATGGACGGCGCCATCTGGGGCAGCATCTACGGATCCCAGGGCAAGGCGATCGCCTCGGCCGGCTTCGCCCGGCCCAGTGGCGAGCTGGCCGAGCGGGCCGGCAGTCCCATCATCCAGGGCATCGTCGCGGCCGAGGGCGGCCACATGATCCCGAGCCAGGGCGCGGTGCCGATCGTCCGCAACGGCGTGGTCGACGGCGCGTGCGGCGTCGGTGGCGGGACCTCCCAGCAAGACGAGGACGTCGCGAAAGCGGCCATCGGGAAGCTCTGAGGCTTAGGCCAGCACGGCGCGCGGCTATGATTCGCGTGGCCGGCGGGCGGCCCACGGGCGGAGCGCCTCGAAGGCCGCGGCGGCGCGGAGCACCAGCGCGTCCTCCAGGCGCCGGCCGACGATCTGCAGCCCCATCTGGACGCTCGAGGTGGCGCGGATCATCCTGATGGAGTCGGCGCGCTTGTTCCTGGGCCTGGGCGTGCCGCCGCCGACGCCGACGTGGGGGCGGATGCTGGCCGAGGGCCGCGACTACCTGACGGTGGCCGGCTGGATCGCCGTCTTCCCGGGGCTCGCGATCTTGCTTACGGTGCTCGGGATCAATTTCCTCGGCGACGGTCTGCGCGACATGCTCGACCCGCGCCTGCGGCGGCAGATGTAGGGCACCGCCGGCGGGGCGTCTGATTTTAGATACGGCCTTGATCTGCTCTTCGGCGGCGTGTCGCGTACGATTTTCCGCTCGAGCGTCTGATATTGGATCCAGGCGTGCGGTCTGTGGGGACAGTGGCATGTTGTCCGTGATTTTCGCTTGACAGCTTCTCGCGTAGCCGGTAGCTGCGCGTTAGCAGCCCCTCGTAGAAAGCATTCCAGCACGCCACAAAAGCGCGGAGACGTCGCCGCGAGTCTGCTCGTCGCAAAAATGTCGACCGGCTCGAAATCTCCGCTTGTCGCGCCTCCCAGATGGCTCGAAATCTGAGGTGTAGAGTCGCCCCAGTAGAAGGGAGACTCGCCACGGAAACGTTCTCACTCGATCGGCTGGGTGACGAGATCGCCGAGCTGTCGGCTCATCTCGACGCGGCGACCGCGCATCTCCTCGATCTCATCCGCGAGTTCGACACCAGAGAGGGCTGGAACACCGGATTTCGCTCTTGCGCTGCCTGGCTGAGCTGGCGGGTTGGGCTCGACCTGGGGGCGGCGCGCGAGCGCGTCCGCGTGGCGCGGGCCCTGGGAACGCTGCCGCTGCTGGCCCAGGCCCTCGCGCGTGGAGAGCTCTCGTACGCCAAGGTCCGCGCGCTGACGCGCGTCGCCACGCCGGAGACCGAGGAGCGGCTCCTGGCGGTGGGGCGCGGCGGGACAGCGGACCATGTCGAGCGCATCGTGCGCGGCTGGCGACGGATGGACCGCAAAGCCGAGGCCGCTGAGGACAGCCGACGGCACGCGAGCCGCGCGCTGCACGTGTATCAGGGCGACGACGGCATGGTCGTGCTCCGTGGCCGCCTCGCGCCCGAGGTCGGCGCCATGCTCGTGCAGGCTCTGGCTGCCGCGCGCGAGGCTTTGCATCAACGAGCTCGTACGCAGGCCGGTGGTGCGGGACCGGCGGACGTTTCCGCGGAAACGCCCACGATGGCACAGCAACAGGCTGATGCCCTGGGGCTGCTCGCCGAGACGGCGCTGCACCACGGCATCGATCCTGGCACGCCGGGCGAGCGATATCAGGTCGTGGTCCATGTCGACGCTCCGGTGCTAGCGGACCCGGATGCACCCGGTCAGTCCGCCTTCGAGGACGGCACGCACGTTTCCGCGGAAACGTCTCGGCGCCTGGCTTGCGACGCGAGCCGCGTGGTGATGCAGCACGGCAGCAATGGCCGTGTGAGGGCGGCGACGTCGCCTCGAGTCTGTTCGTCGCAAAAATGTCGACCGTCCCGAGACCGCCGCTTGTCGCGCCTCCCAGATGGCTCGAAATCTGAGGTGTAGAGTCCCCCAGTAGAAGGGAGGTCCTACGAGCTCGGCACGAAGCGGAAGGCCTTGTGCTGCATGCTCGGACGTCGATGCCGGGTTGGATGGGGGAGCGGCTGGATGTGGGGTGGGCGATCGACGTCTTGCACCCGTTGGCGACTGTATCCTCGCGGACACATTGATGCGACGACGCTGCGCTGCGTAGAGTCGGGCAGATGGCCTTCAACCCGCGGGTGATCGCCAAGGCCGGCCGCAGGGTGTACGAGCGCGTGGGCGAGCGAGCGGCGTACCGGTCACGTCGCCTGCCGAATGGCGACGCTACGCGGGTCGCTCGATAGCAGTCACAGCGACCCGATCGGGCAAATTTCCCGACTACCGTGGCCGCGCAACCTTCGTCACGCCCGGCACATCTGAAGGGACATGGAGTAGCGAATCCGGGCTGAGGAGCGAAGGACATGTCGAAGAAACTGGAAGGAAAAGTGGCGGTCGTGACGGGAGCGTCGAAGGGGATTGGGGCGAGCATCGCGAAAGCGCTGGCGGACGAGGGCGCGTCGGTGGTCGTCAACTATTCGTCCAGCAAGCAAGGCGCCGACCGCGTGGTCACGGAGATTGCCGGCAGCGGGGGCGCGGCGATCGCGGTGCAAGGCGATGTGTCAAAGCAGGCGCACATCGAGCGCCTGTTTTCAGAGGCGAAAAAGGCATTCGGCCGGCTCGACATCCTGGTCAACAACGCCGGCGTCTACGAATTCGCGCCGCTCGAGGGGGTGACCGAGGATCTCTTCCACAAGCACTTCAACGTCAACGTCCTCGGTCTGCTCTTGACGACGAAGGAGGCCGTGAAGCACATGGGGCCTGAGGGCGGGAGCGTCATCAACATCGGCTCGGGCGCGAGCTCGATGCGGCCGCCGAACTCCACGGTGTACACGGCGACGAAGGCCGCAGTCGACGCGATCACGGGCGTGCTGGCGAAGGAGCTCGGCCCGCGGAATATTCGCGTGAACTCGATCAATCCGGGAATGATCGAGACCGAAGGGGTGCATGCCGCCGGCTTCGTCGGAAGCGACTTCCAGAAGATGGTCGAGACGCAGGCGCCGCTCGGACGCGTGGGGCAGCCGGACGACATCTCACCGACGGCGGTCTATCTGGCGTCGTCCGATTCGAAGTACATGACGGGGGAGACGCTGCTGGTGGCGGGCGGCCTGAGATAGAAGCGTTGAGCTACGCCTGCTTGACCAGGTCCATGAGGCGGCCCAGCGAGGCCAGCCGCGCTTCCAGCGTAGCTCCCGCGGGCTCCACGCGCAGGGTGGTGACGCCGGCGCGCCGGTAGATGGCCAGCCGGTCGCGCACCATTGCCTCGGTGCCAAGGAGGTTCGCCTTCAGGGCCAGCTCGTCAGGGACGCGGGCCGCCGCCTCGTCACGCTTGCCCGTGAGCCAGAGGCGCTGGACCTCGCGTGCCGCGTCCTCGTAGCCGGCGCGGCGGAAGGCGTCGTTGTAGAAGTTGTGCTGGCGCGAGCCCATGGCGCCGAGCGTGAAGGCCAGCCCCGGCTTGCGGGCGGCGATCAGTCGCTCGACGTCGTCGCCGAACGCCACGGCGCCCCCGGCCTGGAGATCGAGGTCCGCCAGCGAGCGGCCCGCCCGCTTCGCGCCGGCCTCCAGGTGGTCGAAGAAGACGCGCGCGTGGTCGGGCATGAACGAGGTGCCGAGCCACCCGTCAGCGATCTCACCGGTCATCTCGAGACTGCGCGGGGAGAGCGTGGCCAGATAGATCGGAATGTCGCGCGGGCGGGCCGACGACCGCAGCGCCTTGCCCTCGCCGCTGCGGAGGGGCAGCTCGTAGACCCGGCCGGCGTACGCCACGCGCTCACCCCGCACGGCGCGCCGAACGATCTCGACCGTCTCGCGCATGCGCGTGACGGGCCGGTCAAAGCGGATGCCGTGCCAGCCCTCGATCACCTGGGGGCCGCTCACCCCGAGGCCGAGCAGGAAGCGACCGTTCGACATGGAGGCCAGGCTCATGGCCGTCATGGCGATCAGGGCCGGCGTGCGCGTCCCCGCCTGCATGATCCCCGAGCCGAGGCGGATGCGGGAGGTGCGGGCGGCCATGAAGGCCAGAGGGGTGGCGGCGTCGAGCCCCCACGATTCGTGCGACCAGACGAAGTCGACACCCAGCCGCTCCGCCTCTGCGACATAGTCGGAGGCCGCCGCCCAGTCCTCGTTGCCTTCAAGCCGCAGGCCGATGGCGACGCGCATCACGCCGGATGCCCCACGGCCAGCGCGGCGGCGATCTTCTGCAGCTGACCGGCGTGGTCGAGATCGTGCAGGCGGATGAAGAGCAGCGTCTCTCGCCAGTTGAGCGGGCCGAAGAACGGGTGCTCGACCATGGCCTCGACCGCGCTCTGCGGGTCCGCGGCCCACACACGAGCGAAGAGCGCGGCGCGGTCCTCCTCCAGCGCGGTCCACCACTCGGACGCGCTTCGCCGCGGCACGTCGCGTTCGAGCTGGTCCCGCAAACCCCCCACCGGAGCCCCGTCGAGGAGCTGCACGATCGCGCCGCCGAAATGGCGTCCGGCCTTCACGACGTGGGCCATGACCTCGTTGGCGCTCCACTCCTCGGCTGCCGGCCGGGTGCCGAAGTTGGCGTCGGGGATCGCGCCCGCTGCCGCGCCGAGCTGGTCCATCGCCGCGCGGACCTTGTCGACGATCTCGGCCGTCGAGAGCTTGGCGCCCTGCGCCGTGAGGTAGCTCCTGATCCGGGCTTGCTCTTCAGTCATGCGTCATCACCACGCGCCCGCGGACCTTGCCCCCGGTCTTCAGGTCGGCGAGGGATTCGGTGGCGCGGTCGGCGCTTCGGGCCTCGAGCGGGATCGGCGGGATCTTGCCGGCCTGGGCCAGCTCGAGCAGTTCCTTCAGGTCCTGGAGCGTGCCGACGTAGGAGCCCTCGATCGACATCATCTTGAACGGGAACAGCACGGTGGAGACCGAGGCCGCGCCGCCGTACAGGCCCACCATCACCAGCTTGCCCCCCTTTCGGAGCGCGCTGATCCCGAACTCCATGGTCTTCGGCGAGCCAACGAAGTCGATGGCACCGGCCACACCGCCGCCCGACAGCTGCAACACCTGGCGCAGGGCGTCGGCCGCGTTGTTGTCGACCGTGCCGGCGGCCCCCATCTCGCGCGCGTGCGAGCGCTTGCCGCCGTCGATGTCGGCCACGAGCATTCGGCCGGCGAGGTAGGCGGGAGCGATGTGCACCGCCTGGCCGCCGACGCCACCGGCGCCGATGATCAGGAAGTGGTCGCCCACGTCCACGTGGTCCCGGATCTTCTTCAGGGCGCTGAAGGCGGTGATGCCGGAGCAGGTGTAGGTCGCGGCCAGCGCCTGGGGCACGGTCCCATAGTCGACCAGGTAACGCGCCTCCGGCACCACGACATGGCTGCCGTAGCCGCCGGAGGTCCGGGTGCCGAGCGTACGCGGGGTCAGGCAAAGCAGCTCGTCGCCCTTCTTGCAGACGACACAGGCGCCGCAGCCGATCCACGGGTAGACGGCGTAGCGCTTGCCGATCTCGACCCCCTTCGCCTGCGGCCCCCGCGCGACCACCTCGCCGGCGACCTCGTGGCCCATCGTGAAGGGCAGCGTGACCCCGCGCTGCTCCAGTGTCACTTTGTTGCCCCCGCCGAGGTCGAAGTAGCCGTCCCAGATGTGCACGTCGCTATGACAGACACCGGCGGATTCGACGCGCACGAGCACCTGCTCGCCCGTGGGCTCCGGCGTCGGGTAGTCACGGGACTGGAGCGGCTGGCCCCACTCGATGATCTGCATGGCGCGCATCGGCTCATCTCCTGCCTGGGGGTGATTACCTGGAGCTCGGGGCGAATGCCAGCTCGTGCGCCGCTCGTTCGATCTTTCGATTGATCTGGGTGGTGACGTCGAACGTCCCGTGGATCAGACCCCAGCTCGCCATCCAGTCCCACGCCCAGCGCGCCTCGTCCTCCGGAATCGGGGTCGGCTCCCTGAGCTGGATGCGGCCGAGGTTGAAGTCGTCGGGTGTCAGCGCCTGGACCGCGGGATCGCCGGCAGCCCAACCTTCCTTGAAGTACGACACGTACCGTCGCTTGTCGGCCTTGATGCGACCGACGGCCCGGACGACGCCCCGGAGAAATGCGGCATAGAGCTCGGGATCGAGTTCAGGGCCTGCGACCCACGTCCCGTGGAAAAACGTCGTCGAGACCAGGCGACAGCCGGCCTTCTCCGCCACGGTAATCCATGGCTCCTGCAACACGGTCGCGTCGAACTCGCCGCGCATCATAGCCGCGTACCGCTCGCCGGGATGGGTGACCGCGGCGTACGTCGTCACCGCTTCTCGCGGAACGGCGCCTTCCAGCATCTGGAGTCCGGCGTAGGCGGTGCCGTTGCCGTAATCCAGTCCCACCCTCCGGTTTGCCAGCTCTTGCGGAACGTAGACATTCGAATCGGGAGGAACGATGAGGGCCGCACAGACGATCATCGACCGGCGCCCGATCTGAAGCGCACCCACTCGGCTTTCCGCCACCCGGCGGTTGTTGCCGCACTCTCACCCCTGGAACATCGTGGCTTCGCCGCGTTCCTGAAGCCGTCCCTGATTCGTCACCGGACTCGACAAGGTCCCTTCCGTCGTGGAGCGGATGTCGCGGGACTCCCGCGACGCCATGCGGAGATCGAGGCCCTCCGCGCTGAACAGGCCTTCGTCCAGGGCGACCAGCACGTCGAGACTACTGAACGCGGACACCGGCTCGATCGTCATCTTCATCGCGGTCCCCCTTCACTCATGAGTTCACGGCTCTTGAAATCGCGCGCCACGACGAGGAGGATAACGGAGGGAGACCCCTTATGGGAAGCATGGGCACATCCGCGGCCAGAATCGATCTCGACAAGTTCCGACTCCGCCGCTTCGTCGAGCGCCTGATCGACATGGGCGAGATGGAGGTCTACGACGAGCCCGTGCCGCTCACACGGCTGAGCGAGATCATCGAGGGCACACGCAAAGGCGTCCTGTTCCGCAAGGCCGGGCCCGAAAGGCTCGAGCTCGCGGCCAAGGTCGCCGGCGGCCGGGCACGCATCGCTGCCGCCTTCGACACGACCCTCGACAAGCTCCACGACGTCTATCATCAGCGCCTGGCCACTCCCCAGAAGACCATCCAGATACCGTCCCGCGAGGCGCCTGTCCACGAGATCGTGCGCACAGGTGACGCGGTGGACCTGACGAAGCTCCCGTTCCATCCCCAGCACGAGTTCGACGGCAGTTGCTACATCTCCGCGGGGATCGACTACACCGTCGATCCCCAGACCGGGCGCACCAATGTCGGCAGCCGGCGCCTGAGCCTGCGTAACCGCAAGGAGACCGGAACCAACGTCACCGCGCCGTCCGATCTCAAGCGCATCTACCAGGCCTGCGTCGCTCGTGGCGAAAGGTTACCGATCACGTTCACCATCGGCAGCCATCCGCTCGACCTGTTCGCCGCCACCACGCGCACACCAGGCGACGAGCTCGATCTCGTCGCCCGGTTTCGGGGAGAACCCGCGGCCGTCGTAAAGAGCGTCACCAACGACATCCTGGTCCCCGCCGACGCCGAAGTGGTCCTGGAGGGCTATCTCGACGAGCGCGGCTACGTCGAACCGGAGGGCCCCTACGGCGAGTACATGGGATATTACGGCGCCATTCACATGGATCCGGTGTTCCACTGCACCGCCGTCACCATGCGCCGCGACGCGATGTACCAGACACTGCTCCACGGCTCGGCGTTTCAGCTCGAAGGGAGCGACGCGGCCTGCATCAGCGCGATGCGCGCCGAGGCCGAGGCCATGAGAATCCTGCGCTCCACGGTACGCGAGCCGGTCGCGGTCTACCTGCGTGAGACCTCGGGCGGCGCCAACACCCTGCGCGTCGCGCTGCGCCAGTGCTCGGCGGGCGAGGCGCGCGCCGCCATCGCCGCGCTGTTCGACGGGATCATGCGCCTCAAGCACGTGTTCGTGTTCGACGACGACATCGACATCTTCGACGACCGGCAGGTGGAGTGGGCGTTCGGTACGCGGTTCCAGGCGGACCGGGACATCATGATCTTCCAGGGCATGATGGGCATGACCATGGACCCGTCGCTCGACGGACGGCGCACCGGGGCCAAGGCGGGGTTCGACTGCACGCGGCCGCCCGGGCATGAGGGGCAGATCCCCTGGACCCGGTGCGCGGCGAAGGTCTTCAAGGAGCGCGCGCGCTTCATGACGGTCGAGCAGGTGCTCGAATCCGGGCCGATGTTCTTTGCCGAGATCGTGGAGTCGTTGGGTAGCGACGACGGCCGCGAAGTCGCGTGCGCCCTCGACGAATTGCGCCAGAGGGGCAAGCTGGGCCGCGACCGCGACGGGCGCTACCACCTGGTCGCCGCGCCGGCGGGCTCGACGGGGATCGTCGGTGAGCTGTACCACGACCCGAACGAGGGCGCCTGAGAAGGCCGGGGCCACCAACCTGAGAGGGTGAAGACGATGGATCCGACTCCGAACTTCCGGCAACGAGTCCCTGGGTCGCGTGAGGAGGATGCGTGGCTGAGTGACGAGCAACTGGCGCAGTGCGCACCCGCCGACGTGGCCGATGTGAACAGGATGCCGATCCCCACCCAGATCGTGTCGAACGGCGAGTACATGCCCGCACGACAGACCGACAAGCAGCAGCGCGTCGAGGCTCGGACGCTCGAGCTCGCCGCCGGGGCGGCCAAGAAGCTCGGCGTGAGCCGACGTCAGTTCCTGGCCGGAACGGGGGGCATGGCGGCGGCCCTCCTGGCCATGAACGAAGTATTCGGCCGGTTCTTCGACGTGAAGCCCATCGAGATGTTCGAGTCGGCCGCATGGGCGGCGACCGGCGCCCCCGCGAACCTGTTCGTCTTCGACGATCAGACGCATGCGGTGCGCAGCAGCATGCCGGGACCGGCTGCGCTGCGGGCGATCGCCCAGGGCCCCACGACGCCGGGCTTCACATCGAATCCTTTCAACCCCGACGGGCTTTTCGACGAGCTCGGCCGCCCGTGGAGCCCCTGGAGCCCCGCGCTCGTCGGGGCGCCGTTCGGGCCCGACGGATTCCACCTCAAGAACTACATCAAGAACATGTTCCTCGATAGCCAGGTGACGGTGGCGATTCTCAGCAACGTCACCCCCGGCACCATACAGCTCCCCGGCGAGACGGCGCCGCGGCCGCCCAAGAGCATCCCCGACTCCCTTGCGGGAGCGATCCTCACCGCCGAGCAGACGGTGGCCGTGCGGGACTTCGTGAACCGTATTGCAGGCTCGACCCGGCTACTCGGCCACGGGCTCTTCTTCCCGGGTGTCGGCAACCGCGACTACATGCAGTTCCAGATCGACAACTACAGGCCCGATTCCTGGAAGGGTTACAACATCAACCGGGCGGCCAAGGTCGACTCCGACCCGCTGAGCGACATGCAGCGCTGGCAACTCGACGACGAGGCGGTCGCGTACCCGACCTACGAACTGATCACGAAAAACAAGGAGATGCTGAAGACGCGCCCCGGCTTTTTCAACATCTGCGTCCACAAGGGGCTCACCCCGGACCCTACCCCTGACCCGAAGCTCGGGCACCCGTCCGACGTCCCGAAGGCAGCGAAAGACTGGCCGCACCTGAACTTCATCATCTACCACTCCTGCATCCAACCTCGGTTCTTCTACCACGAACCGCTGCAGGCGATACGCTCGGGGCGGCTGCGCAACGGCGTACCGGACATTAACTGGACGACGGCGTTCGCGCAACTGGCGGCACCGTTCCCCAACGTCTACGGCGAGATCGGAACCACCTTTGCCTCGTCGGTGATCACCTTTCCCACGGTGTGCGCCCATATCCTCGGTCAGCTCCTCAAATACTTCGGGCCGGACCGAGTCGTGTTCGGGTCGGACTCGATCTGGTATGGCTCGCCCCAGTGGCAGATCGAGACGCTCTGGCGCTTTCAGATCCCCGATGAGATGCGAAGACGCTGGGGCTATCCTGAGCTTACCCAGGCCGCCAAGCGGAAAATTCTCGGCCTCAACTCCGCGCGCCTGTACGGCCTGTCTGGCGCGACGGACGTGGCGCCTCGCGGCGTCTACCGCCCGGTGCCAAAGACCTTCGAGTCGCTCATCCCTGACTCGCTCAAGACCTTGATGGAGTTCCCCGGCTTCGCCGCAGACAACATCTCGCGGACGCGCAAGGAGTACTTGGCGATGGGAGGGATGCCGAGTCATACGCGTTACGGCTGGGTGCGGAGGGCGTAGTCGGACGCTTGAGCGTCGCGATGGACAAGGACCAGGACTAGCATCCGAACGGCGCGACCGCGTGGCCGCGCCGTTCGTATTTGCCGGCGCGGTCGACCGCGTTGCGCGGTCGAGGCCAGCCGTAGCGGTCGAGATCGAAGGAGGCGGACATGGCAAAGGGTCGGTTCAAGCTCTTGGATTCGGATATGCACATCGTCGAACCCCCGGATCTGTGGGAGCGATACATCGACCCGGCCTTCAAATCCCAGGCACCGCGTGGCTGGCCAGGCCCGGAGAATCCATCCGTTCTGGAAGTCGCCGGCAAGGTGATGCCGCGGATCGCCGCCACCCCCCAGGCGCACTACCAAACCATGTATGCGCGCAAAGCGGATCGCTACCGCCGTGCGATCGAGCGCGATTTCGACCCCGCTTCCCAGCTCGAGGCGATGGACACCGAGGGAATCGATGTGGCGGTGCTCTTCCCGACGAGGGGCCTGTATGCCCTGGCCACCGATGATCTGGAGCCGGACCTCGCCGCTGCCATCGCTCGCGCGTACAACGACTGGCTGGGCGACTTCTGCGCCCCTGATCCCGGCCGCTTGATCGGAACGGCCATGGTTGCGCCCCATCATGTCGAGGCCGCCGTCGCCGAGGCCCGTCGCACAGCGCAACGCGGGTTCAGGGCCATCTTCATGCGACCGAACGTTGTGCACGGCCGCAACTGGCACGATCCCTACTACGATCCGCTATGGGCGGAAGCGGAGCGGCTGAGCATGGCTGTGTGCTTTCACGAGGGAGGACTGGTGTACCTGCCACAAGTCGGTGGGCGTTTCCCCCAGGTGATGTTGCAGCACACCTGTACTCACCCGATAGAGATGATGCAGACTGCGGTGGATATCATCGGCGGTGGTGTGCTGGCGCGCTTTCCCGGGCTGCGCGTGGGCTTTCTGGAGGGAAACTGCTCCTGGGTGCCCTTCCTCCTCTGGCGGCTGGACGAGCACTACGAGTGGCGGAAGGAATGGGATGCGCCCAACTTCACGATGACGCCGACGGAGTACTTCAAGCGTCAGTGCTTCGTCTCAATCGATTGCGACGAGGAGCCCGCGAAATACACGGTGGACTGGTTAGGGGAGGGGAACATCGTCTTCTCGACGGATTATCCCCATGCCGACGCAAAGTATCCCGAGGCCTCCGAGCGGTTTTTGAAACTCCCGTTGTCGGATTCGGCCAAGCGCAAGATCATGTGGGACAACTGCGCCAAGCTGTATGGGATAGATTGAGATCTCTCGAATCGATGCCGACAAGCCATTAACCAACTTGCCAGCCCGGTTCGACGGCAAGGTCGCGCTCGTCATCGGCGGCAGCAGCGGGATCGGCCTCGCCACGGTGCGCGGGCTCCTGGCCGAGGGCGGACGGGTCGTGCTGGCCGCCCGCGACGCAGCACGGCTCGCGGCGGTCGGCCAGGAGTTGCTCGGCGCGCATCAGGGCCGCGTGGCGTGGGTCAACGGCGATATTTCGGAGCTCGGCGAGGCCGAGCGGTTTGTCGCGGCGACCGTGACGCGCTTCGGCCGGCTCGATATCCTGGTGACCAGCTCGGCTTACAACTATACGCGGGCCATCGTGGACACCACAGAGGACGAGATCGACGCGGTGATCCGGACAAACGCGCGGGGCCCGCTGCTGGCGGCGCGGGCGGCCTCGCGCGCGTTCGGCCCGGAGGGCGGGCGCATCGTCACGCTCTCGGCTACGGCGGCGCGCCGCGGTCGTCCCCACCGCTCGGTCTACGCCGCGACGAAGGGCGCGGTGGAGGCCATGGCGCGCGTGCTCGCCGTTGAGCTAGCGCCGCGTAAGATCACCGTGAACTGCGTCGCGCCGGGCCTCACGGACACCCCGATGCTCGGCGGCGACCGCGACGATCCGAACCGAACTCGGCAGGTCCCGATGGGACGCCTCGGGCGCCCCGAGGAGGTGGCCACCGTCGTGCTGTTCCTGGCGAGCGACGATGCGGGGTGGGTGACCGGGCAGACTGTCGACGCGACGGGCGGGTACGGGCTGTAGGCGCGCCGCGGTCTGCTCAGGCGGCGCCGCGCCGACTGATGCATTCGACGGTGTGCCTCTCGGTCCCTCGACGCTGAGTCGCCCGCGGCTTTGGTGCCCGGCTAACCTTACCGTTGGCTACTTGTCGAGCCACACACGGGCGAACGTCGATGCCCCATAGCCGAAGTTGCCGCGCATTGTCAGCGATCCGATGTTTCGCAGGTGCGGCTGCCACAGGAAAAAGCCGGTGTCATAGGGCATCC
>QHSV01000169.1 GCA_003221655.1 Candidatus Rokuibacteriota bacterium | reverse complement strand
TGTCGGCGTTGGCGTAGGCGTGCCGCCGGAGATACTCGCGGACGCCGTCGCGGAAGACCGCCGGGCCGAGATGCTGCTCGAGCATCCGGAGCACCGACGCGCCCTTCTCGTAAGTCAGCACGTCGAACATCGCGTCGGCGTCGCGTGGCGCTTCGACGTGGAACTCGATCGGCCGTGTCGAGTGCAGCCCGTCGACCGCGAGGGCCGCGGCGCGCGAGACGCCGAAGGTTGTCCAGCGCTGCCACTCGGGCTTCCAGGCGTCGACCGCGAGCATCTCCATGAATGTGGCGAACGCTTCGTTGAGCCAGATGCCGTTCCACCATGTCATCGTGACGAGGTCGCCGAACCACATGTGCGCGTTCTCGTGGGCGACCACGTCGGCGACGCGCTCGAGCTCGCTGTGCGAGGCGGCGCGCTCGTCCACCAGGAGCGCCGTCTCGCGGAAGGTGATCGCGCCGAGGTTCTCCATCGCCCCGGCCGCGAAGTCCGGGATCGCCAGGAGATCGAGCTTGTCGCCCGGGTACGGCAGGCCGTAATAGTCCTCGAAGAAGCGGAGCGAGGCGACCGCGATCTCGTGACCGAAGGCGGCGAGCCGGCGCTTGCCGGGCACGCACCAGACGCGCACGGGCGCCTTGCCCACCAGGACGGGGTCGGTCGCCTCCAGCTCGCCGACGACGAACGCCACGAGGTAGGTGGACATCTTCATCGAATCCGCGAAGGCCACGATCTTGCGTCCGCCCTCGACCCGCTCGCCCACGACGGCGGTGTTCGACACGGCGGTGAGCTTCGGGTCGATCACGAGCGTCACCGCGAACACGGCCTTGAAGTCCGGCTCGTCCCAGCACGGAAAGGCGCGGCGGGCGTCGGTCGCCTCGAACTGCGTGGCGGCCATGAGGCGTACTTCGCCGTTCGGGTCCTTGTAGCTCGACCTGTAGAAACCTCGGAGCTTGTCGTTCAGGGTCCCTCTGAACGCCAGGCGCAGCCGCCACGTGCCCGGCTCGATCGTCGACGGGAACGTGAGCCGGCAGCGCTCCGCCGGCTCGTCGGCGAGGGGGGCACCCCGGCGCGAGTCGCCCCGCGCGTTCGTGATCGTCGCCTCGTCGATCGTCAGCTCGACCGCGTTCAGGACGATCTGCGAGGTCGGCTCCGCGACCTCGAGCGTAACGGTTTGCTCGCCCGCGAAGGTGAGCGTCGTCAGGTCGGGCTCGAGCCGTAGCTCGTAGCGGGTCGGTCGCACATGCCGCGGCAAACGGTACGGGTCCACGACGATTCTCCAGAAAGGTCAGGATGACTGCGGGCATACTGTACCCCAGTCGGCCCGCGCTACCATGCTTCCGTCGATGCGACTCCCCCTTCGCGCCTCGGGCGCGGCGACGCTGGCCGTGCTGCTCGGCACCGCCGCCGTCGGCGCCGATGCGATCCAGGACTTTCTCCGGCGGCACTGGCGCCCGCCGCTGGCGCCTCAAGGCCCGCCGCCCGCGCGCTTCTCACCGCTGGAGGCCTCACTCTATCCCGAGGCGTGCGGGACCTGTCACTCCGCGCAGTTCGCCGACTGGCGCGAGAGCACGCATGCCGCGGCGACGGGCCCGGGCCTCCAGGGTCAGCTCGTGGAGATGCTCGAGGGCGATCCGCGGTCGGCGCTCGGATGTCTCACGTGTCACGCGCCGCTCGCCGAGCAGTCGCCGCTGGTCGCTGAGGGCAACGAAGTGCGGCCCAACCCCGCGCACGACGGCTCGCTCCGCGCCAAGGGCGTGCCGTGCGCCGGCTGCCACGTGCGGGGCCACCAGCGCTTCGGCCCGCCCCGGCGTGACGGCTCGCTCGCGAGCGGCGTCCCACGGCATACGCTGCCCCACAACGGGGTCACGCGCACGCCCGCCTTCCTCAAGTCCGAGTTCTGCGGCAGCTGTCACCAGTTCGCACCCGACGGGTTCGCGCTGAACGGCAAGCTGCTCGAGAACACCTACGACGAATGGAAGGCGAGCCGGTTCGCCCGTGAGGGCGTCCAGTGCCAGGACTGCCACATGCCGGAGCGGCGGCATCTGTGGCGCGGTATCCACGACGCCGACATGGTGCGCTCGGGGCTCACGATCACCGCGGCGGCGGGGGCCGCGCGTTACCGTCCCGGCGACGTCGCGGTCGTCACGCTGCGCGTGACCAGCACGCGCGTCGGCCACGCGTTTCCGACCTACGTCACGCCGCGGGTCGTCCTGAGCGCCGAGCTGGTGGATGGGGCGGGGCAGGTGCTGGCCGGAAGCCGGCGGGAAAAAATCGTCGGGCGCGAGGTGGCCCTCGACCTGTCGCGCGAAGCGTTCGATACGCGGCTCCGGCCCGGGCAAAGCGTGATCCTGGCCTATCGGATGAAGGTTCCGGGTCCGGGGATGCGCGCGCGCCTGGCCGTGGTCGTCGAGCCGGACGCGTTCTACGTCGGGTTCTTCGAGACACTGTTGCGGCAGGGCGCCGGGCGGGGCGAGCCGCAAATCAGGCAGGCGCTCGAGACCGCGCGCCGCTCGCCCTTCAGCGTCTTCGAGCGCGAGCTTCCGCTGAGCTGACGCGATGCACTAACAAGGAGCGCGCCACGTCTCTGCCGGGGTTGCCACGTGTTGGGGGTTCGGAGGGTTGCGCGGGGCTCCGAGCGTTGGGGGGTATGGGGGGCCATGTCGGGGCCCCCAATGTCAATCAACTCCGAGCGCGGCGCCGTCGGCGCGCGGGTCGGAGCCGCCGCTGAGCCCGTCGGAATCGAGACGAATGATCTGGGCATGGCCCATCAGATCGCTCCAGTCCTCGACGACGCTCACGTCATGACCGCGCTCCCGGAGCGACTGGCTTACTTCGTCACCGAACCGCGCCTCCAGCCTGAGCGACTGCGTCGCCTCGCCCCACGTGCGCCCGAAGAGCCAGCGCGGAGCTTCGACCGCCGCCTGCGGGCCGAGGCCCCGATCGACTATCCGCGTGGCGAGCGCCGCCTGCGTCTGCGGCTGCCCTTCACCGCCCATCGTGCCGTAGACGAGGCGCGGGCGGCCGTCCACCAGATACATGGACGGGATCAGCGTGTGCGCGGTCTGCTTGCATGGCGCCAGTCGGTTCACGTGCGCCGGGTCGAGCGAGAAGAACGCGCCCCGGTTCTGCAGGAGCACGCCGGTGTCCCCGGCGATCACCCCCGAGCCGAATTCCCAGTAAAGGCTCTGGATCAGGCACACCGTATTCCCGTGCGCGTCGGCCGTGACGATGGCGATCGTGTCGCCTTTCGCGGGCGCGCCGGCCGCGGGCATCGCGGCCCGTCGCGAGATCCGCCGGCGGCGTTCGGCGAGGCGCGCCGGATCGAGGCAGCGCTCCACGGGTACCGCGGAGAACATCGGGTCGGCGAGGTAACGGTCGCGGTCCTCGAACGCGAGCTTCGTCGCCTCGACAACGAGGTGGACGTAGTCGGCCTCGCCGAGGGCGGAGACGTCGAAGCCCTCGAGCAACGACAGGATTGCGAGCGCGGCGAAGCCCTGGGTCGGCGGCGGACAGCTCACCGCCTCGCCGCCCCGGTAAGGAACGCGCAGCGGATCCACCCACTCGGCCTGATGTCGGGCCAGATCGTCGCCCGTCAGCGGGCTGCCGGCGGCCGCCGCGCCCAGCGCGATCCGCTTGGCGAGCGGGCCGCGATAGAACGCTTCGGCGCCACCCCGCGCGATCTCTTCGAGGGTCGTCGCGAGGTCGGCCTGCACGAAGCGCTCGCGCGCCAGGCGCGCGGGATGGTAGATGCGCCAGAACGGGGCCGGCCACTCGGCGGGCGCCGCGCCGCCGAAGAGATCTGCGGCGTCCGCGGTCTCACGCCGCTGGCCCGGCGACGGCGGAAAGCCGTCGCGGGCGTGCGCGATCGCGTCCTCGAGAAGGGTGTGCCAGTCGATCGGCGAGTCCAGCACGTCGCGGCTCAGGACGTGAGCCTCCCACCAGCCGGATACGACCCCCGGAACGGTCAGCGCCGCCGCCCCGCCGCGCACGGGGATCGCCGAGCCGAACCGTGCGCGGTAGGTGTCGAGGTCGGCGGCCGCGGCCGAGCGACCCGCGGCGTTCAGCGCGCGGAGCGCGTGACGCCGGCTGTCGTAGATCAACCAGAAGCTGTCACCACCCACACCGTTCATGTGCGGGTAGACGACGGCGACGGTGGTCGCGGCGGCGATGGCGGCGTCCACGGCGTTGCCACCGCGCTTCAGGACCGCCAATCCGGCCTCGGAGGCGAAGGCGTGCGGCGTGACGACGAGCCCACGCGTCGCGCGGGCCTCGGGCCATCGCGTCGTTGGCGCCGTCATGCGTCGATCATGAGGACGGCGACCCCCCAGCCGTGCATGTGGCGACTTACCCGCCGCACCCAGTGCGGGTGGCGCTCGAGCTCAACGATGCGCGTGATCCTCCCGCCTTGCACGGTTCGCCCATCGTGCCATAAACGAGATGCCGATGGCACGGTGGCGCGCGCTCCCTTGATTTCAATCCATGATTATGGAAGATTCGGTGCGAGGAACGGTGCCAATGAGCACGACGACGCTGGCCTCCGTGGTGACGATCAATCCTGACATCACGTTCCGCGAGCTGGACGGCGAGATCGTGATCCTCAATCTCGAGACGGGCGTCTATTTCGGGCTCGACGACGTGGGCGCGCGAACCTGGCGGCTGATCGAAGACCACGGCTCCCTCGGCAAGGTATTCGCGGTGCTTCGCTCGGAGTACGACGCCGCTCCCGCCGTGCTCGAACGTGATCTGCTCGAGCTCGTCGACCATCTGTGCGCGAAAGGACTCACGCGTGTCGCCGCGAAGTCCGCGTAGCGCCCGGCTCACGCGCGCGCTCCTCGGCGTTGCGAGACTTCCGCGAGACGACTGGGCGCTTCTCGCCCTCGCGCTGGTCCTCCTGCCGCCCGTCAGCGTTGGTGTGCGGCTCGTCGGACTCCGGCGCGCGCTCGCTCTCGTCGAGGCGCTGTCCGCGCCGCGCCGTCGTCGCGCCGAGGACGATTCCCGTGGCGCGCCGCGCACGGCCTGGCTCGTGGAGGTCGCCGCCCGCTGCTGGCGGCCGAGGCCCACCTGCCTCGCGAAGGTGCTCGTCGTCTTGTCGCTCCTCAAGCGACGCGGGTTGCCGGCGCAGTTGGTCGTTGGGGTCACGAAGGCCCGCGGGCCGCTCGAGGGCCACGCCTGGGTGGAGCTCGGCGGGGCCGTCGTCGGCGCGGATCCCGGGCCCGCGGGCTACGCCGTGCTCGTCCGCATGCCCGCCTGGCTGCCTACTTCCGGAACCATCGCCTCCCGCGAGCGCGCGCCGTGAGTGGTCTCGCCGGCGTGTACGGCCTCCACGGTCGTGCGGTCGATGTCACGCTTCTCAGGGAGATGACTGCGGCGGTCGCCCACCGCGGCCCGGACGGCGAGGGCTTCTGGACGGACGGGCCTGTGGGCCTCGGGCACCGCATCTCGCGCACGACGCCGGAGTCGCTGGGTGAGAAGCAGCCGTTGCTCGACGAGAGCGAAACTCTCTGCCTCGTGCTCGACGGCCGGGTCGACAATCGTGCTCAGCTCGCCGCATGGTTGCGAGCCGCGGGCGTCCACCTCCGGAGCGACACCGACGCCGAGCTGGTGCTGCAGTCCTACGCCCTCTGGGGCGACGGCTGCGCCTCACGGATCGTCGGCGACTTCGCGTTCGCGATCTGGGACCGCCGGCGCCGCCGGCTCTTCTGCGCCCGCGATCCGCTCGGGATCCGGCCGTTCTACTACTGCGCCCGCAGCCAGACCTTCTTGTGGGGCTCGGAGCTGCGCCAGCTGCTCGACAGCCTGCCGGTCGGCCCGGAACCGAACGAGGGGGTCGTGGGTGAGTATCTGAGCAGTCGCCTCGTCGACCTCGAGGAGACCCTCTATCGTGGGATCCTGCGCCTGGCGCCGGGCCACGTCCTGATCGTCGAGGACGGTCGCGTCCGCACGGCGCGCTACTTCGACGTCGATCCGCGCCGCGAGATCCGGTATCGCTCGGACGACGAGTACGCGGAGCACTTCGCCGAGATCTTCCGCGAGGCGGTGCACTGTCGGCTCCGGAGTGTCACTCCCGTGGCAGTGTTCCTGAGCGGGGGGCTCGACTCTTCGTCGATCGTCGGCGTCGCCGCCCGGCTTGCTCGTGACGGCGACGCACCCGGACGGGGATTCGAGGCGTACTCCCTCGACTTCACGCAGACGGACGCGGACGAGCGGGGCTGGGTCGACGATGTTGCGAGGATGTGGGAGTTGCCGGTGCGCCACGTGAGGGCCGACGACGCCGTCTCGCCCTCGCTGGCCGAGCAGGTCGCCGACCTGCGGGACTTTCCGGATCTCCCCAACACGCACCCCTGGGGACTCCTGCTCGCCGAGGCGCATCGACGTGGCGCGCGGACCGCGCTCTGGGGCTACGGCGGCGACGAGTGGCTCACCGGCGACACTGCGCACTGCGCCGATCTGCTCCGCCGGGTGCGCCTGGTCGCGCTCGCGCGCCGGGTCAGCGACGATATTCGCTCCTTGATTCTTCTGGGCGGCCCGCCGGTCGGGCTGGCGGTTGCCCTCAGATGGTGTGTGATGCCGCTGGCTCCGCGCCCGGCCAAACGGCTCGTGCGGCGCGTCCGGAGCTGGGACGTCCCGGACTGGATCGCGCCCGACTTCGCCCGGCGCATCGGCCTCCAAGAACGGCTCGCGCGGGACGTCGCCACGCCTCGATTCCCGACCTTCGCCCAGCGGGCCATCCACCGCCAGCTGCAGAGCGGCTGGAGCGCCGCCGAGTACGAGATGGTGGACCGGTTCGAGAGGCGCCGATCCATGGAGAGCCGGTTTCCCTTCAACGACCGGCGGCTCATCGAGTTCGCCCTGGCGCTGCCCGAGGACCAGCGCTGGCGAGGCACCGAGACGAAGTTCATCCTGCGCCGAGCGGCGGGAGACGTTCTTCCCTCCTCCGTGGCACGCCGCACGACCAAGGGCGACTTCACGTACCTTTACACTGCGTCGCTCGAGCGCGAGGGCGCCGCCGAGAAGTTCGCCCGGCTCCGCCTCGAGGCCGACGGGTTCGTACGCGGCGAGCGGGTCAGGGAGATGTACCGGCGCCTCCGTCGTGGCGACCTCGGATGCCTTGGACCCCTCTGGATGATCCTCGCGACGGAACAGTGGTACAGGACCATGTTTCCCGCGTCACGCGCGGCGTAGGCCAACGAGGAAACATTATGAAAGAGGAGCCGACACCGGACGCGACGCTCGGACCTTCGAAGAAGCCCTACGCGAAGCCCCGGCTGATCGAGTACGGGCCCGTCGAGAAGCTGACGCACACGGGCACGGCGACCCTGGGCGACGCGGGCCCCATGATGATGCCGTGCCTCTGATGGAGCGGCGTGCCCGCATGCCGGTGGGGGCCGTCTGATGTCGCTCGTCCTCGACGAGCATCGGGAGTATCTCGCCGACGCGGTCCGCGTGTCCGCGTTCCGGCAGGCGATCGAAGAAGTTGTCACGCCCGGCGACGTGGTGCTGGATCTCGGCGCGGGCACCGGGATTCTCGGACTCATGGCCTGCCGCGTCGGGGCCAAGCGTATCTACGCGGTCGACGAGGGGCCGATCATCGGCCTCGCCCGGGAAATCGCCTGGGCCAACGGATTTCAGGATCGCATCAACCACATCAAGGGACTCTCGACCCGCGTGGAGCTGCCCGAGCGAGTCGACGTGGTCCTCGCCGACCAGATCGGGCGCTTCGGCCTCGAGTCGGGCATCCTCGAGTACTTTGCAGACGCTCGGGCGCGCTTTCTGAAGCCGGACGGGGTGATGATTCCTGGCGAGATCGGGCTGGTCGTGGCGCCCGTCGAATGTGGCGAGCTCTTCGGGCAGGTGGATTTTTGGGGGCGGGCGCCCGCCGGCCACGACTTCCGCCCGGCGCTCGCGATCGCCGCGAACACCGGTTATCCGACCAGGTTCGACCCGGCAGACCTGCTCGGAGCTCCGGCGCGGGCGATCTCGGTCAGGCTCTCGACGGCGTCGACGGCCGCCCTGAGCGGCGAGGTCGTCCTCGTGGCGGGGCGGCCCGGCTACCTTCATGGGATCGGCGGCTGGTTCGAGGCGCAGCTCTCGCCGAGCGTCACCCTGACCAACTCCCCGCTCGCGGCGCGGCCGATCGTCCGGAGACAGGTGTTCTTTCCGATCGCCCGCCCGGTCGCGCTCGAAGAGCACGACCAGATCGGCGTGAGGCTGCGGATCCTTCCCGCCGCCGGCGTCGTGAGCTGGACCGTCGACGTGAGGGAGGGGCGCGCCGGGCGCGGACCCGCCCCGACGAGCAAAGGGCGGTTCGCTCACTCCACCTTCCAGGGAATGCTCCTCTGCAAAGAAGACCTGGCGCGGACCGATCTCCAGTTCGTGCCGCGGCTCTCACCCTGGGGCGAAGCGCGCCGGTCCGTCCTCGAGCTCTGCGATGGTCGGCGGGCCCTGGGCGACATCGAGCGCGAGGTCCATCGTCGCCACCCAGCCATCTTCCAGTCGCCCGCCGAAGCCGCCGCCTTCGTCACCGAGGTCGTCACGCGCTACGCGGTGTAGCTGGGCGTGACCGCGTATTCCGCGTTCGGGCTCGTCGTCGCGAGCAACGTGCCGCTGCCGGGGCTCCTGAATGCCGCGGGCAGGCGGCCCGATTTCGTGCTCGAACTACGTCGCGGCCCGATCAGGGAACGATCGATCGGTCGGCGCCACGCGCTTCGCTCCCCGAATGGGACGCTCTCCCTGACCATCGGCCGCTGCCGATCGGGATTCCTCGTTCGGTTTCCTGGTCTCGCCGTCTTCCTCGTTTCACGCGACGGGCAGAAGGTGAGCTGTGCGCCACGGCGAGGCACGCGACTGCGTATCGTCGCGCATCTCTTCCTGGCCCAGGTGCTGCCTCTCGCGCTTAGCCAGCGGGGCCGGCTCGTCCTGCACGCGAGCGCCGTCGCGACCCAGCACGGCGCCGTCGCCTTTCTGGGGGCGGCTGGCCAGGGAAAGTCGACGCTGAGCGCGAGCTTCGTGGCGCGGTCGTTCCCGCTCCTCACGGACGACGGTCTCCTGCTCGTCGAGGACGGCCTGATGCTGGCGGGCGTTCCAAGCTACCCCGAGATCCGGCTATGGCCCGACGTGTTGGCGGTTCTCGGAGACGGTGGCCTCGCGGTGCACGATGTCGCGAATCGAGCCGGCAAGAAGCGGCTCTCCGTCGATAACGGATCGTGGCCGTTCAGCCGGGAGGCCGTGCCCGTGCGACGCATGTACGTCCTCGGCCCCCCGGAGCCGACCGCGCGCCCTTGCGCCGTCAACATCACGGCCCTCGCGCCGCGTGACGCGTTCATCGAGCTCGTGAAGCACACCTACCGGCTGGATCTCGACGACCGAACCCGTCTGCGCGACGAGTTCGACTCGATCGGCCGCATCGCGGCGCGCCCCTCTCTCGTCTACCGGCTCGCCTTCCGCCGCGATCTGTCTCGGCTCCCCGCGGTGCAGGCGGCGATCCTCGAGCATTGCAGGCAGTGAGGGGAGCGGTATTGCCCGCGGCCGAGATCACGCTCTCGCGCGAGACGCAGGTGCTCGTGGGGGCCGTCCGGTGGTTCCTCGGCGCTTCCACCGAGGACGAGCTGGTCGGGCTTCTCCGCGGCGGCCCGCAATGGCCCGCGCTCCTCGAGCAGGCGGAGCGCGAGGGGGTCACAGGACTCGTCACCCGAGCGCTCGAGGGCCTGGCCCAGCGCGAGGGTCTTGTCCCACACCTCGATCGCTGGCGTGCCGCGACGCGGGCTGTCGCTGCCAGCAACATGTCGGCCCTATCCGAGCTGGCGGCGCTGTGCGCGATGTTGCGCCAAAACCGCGGTCAGGTGATCGTGTTGAAGGGGGCGGCGTTGCTCGACGACGAGTATCGGGGTCACGTGGGCCTGCGCCCCCTGGGCGACATCGACCTGCTCTTGCGCCCGTCGGATCTGCCCTCGGTGACGGAATGGCTGCGGCACCGCGGCTACGAGCCCGTCTCGCCGTCATCTCCGTTCTTCTCCCGAGGCGTGGTCTCGTTCGACCTCCACACGGAAATCGTCGGGAGCGAATGGGTCGGCCGCAAAGCGCGCGCCTTTCGCCTGGACCCTGCCGCCCTCTGGCGCGAAGCCACACCCCTAGAGCCAGGCGACACGACGACGCTCGTCCTCTCACCGGTCCACCTGCGGCTCCAGCTTGTCGTGCATGCGCTCAAGCATTCATACTCTCGTCTGATCTGGCTGGTTGACCTCGCCCTCGTGCTGCGGGCGGCGCCCTGGCCGTCTCTGCTGGGGCAAGCGCGGGCCTCGGGGGCCTTACGACCCCTCGCTTACGCGGTCGCTGCCCTCGACAGGCTGCTGGGTCGTCTGGAGCTGCCGGACGCGGTGCGCCGAGCCACTATCCGATGACTCCGCCCTGGCTTCTATATCCCCGCCGTGTTCTGCGCCTCGTGAGCCTCGGCCTTCAAGAAGGAACGAAGCTCTGGTACCGGCGTGGGGGGTGATCCGGCTCCGATGCGCTGGCTCATCGATGGCTACAACGTCATCCGCCGGAGCCCGGAGCTCCGGGCTCGCGAGGCCGAGAGCCTCGAGGCGGGACGCCGGGCGCTCCTGCACCTGCTGGCGCGGGCTCGCCGGGAGCCACGCGACGAGTTCACGGTCGTGTTCGACGGCGCGCGAGTCTCCGGTGGCGCCCCGTCAGCGGGCCGGATCCGTGTGATCTTCTCGCGGCCTCCGCTGACGGCCGACGACGAGCTCATGCGACTCGCGCGCCAGTGGAAGAGCGGCGCGGTCGTCGTCAGCTCCGACCGGAAGATCCAGGACGCGGCCCGCCGGTCCGCCTGTGCCGCCCTGACCGCCGACCAATTTCTGGAAGCGCTGCAGCGCCACGACAGCCCGGCCGCGCCAACGGAAGACCCCGCCGCGACCAACCCCGAGACAAAAGACGCAGACTCAGACGCCGCGCCGGTACTGGACAAGCGCGGCAACCCCCGTCGTCTTTCCAAAAAGGCCCGGAGAGCCCGGCGCGCCCTCGGCCGGCTCCGCCGACCTTGACCCTCGGGACTGTTTCGTGGAAGATACTCTTATGGCCGTTATGACCCGACACTACTTCATCGTGGCGCGCGACCAGACCAGCCTGTGCGAATACCTCGCAAGACAGTTCGCGTCCGAGGAAAACGTCGAGGTCTTCATGGACCGCCGATCCGGTCGCGACCGCCGGGCCGTAAATGGCACCCGGGACACCGTCGAGCGCAGAAGCTCCGAGCGGCGCCATCAGCCGTTCGTCGACACCCAGCTCAGGTCACTCGGCTACGCCATGTTTCGCGTCGAGTAGGACTGTTGTAGCGGAGGTCGTCGAGGCCCGCTCGCGCCGCTCCTAGCGGACCTGTCCTAGCGTACCTAAAGTTTGACACCCGCCGACTCGGGATGACACCGTGGCGCCGTGGCACTCCGGCGGTGGCAGCTTTCCTTCCTGCTTCTGCCGCTCCTCGTCCTGGCTCCGGCCGCCCAGGGCCAGCCGGTCGAAGGCACTGTGATCCGCGTCGTGGACGGCGACACGATCTACGTGAAGCTCGCCGACCGCGTGGAGAAGATCCGCTACATCGGCATGAACACGCCGGAGACACACCACCCGACCAAGGGTGAGGAACCCGGGGGTCGCGAGGCGGCCGAGACGAACAGGCGCCTGGTGGGGGGCAAGCGCGTGCGGCTCGAGCTGGACGTCCGGACGCGGGACCGGTACGGGCGGCTTCTGGCCTACGTGTGGGTCGACGACGTGATGGTGAACGCCGAGCTGCTGCGCCTGGGCTGCGCCCAGGTGATGACCGTCCCCCCGAACGTCAAGCACCAGGAGCTCCTTTTACGATCCACCCGCCTTGGCGAAGCCGGTCAATAAGGCCGCCAGTCGGTCCTCGCAGCCCGCGTCGAACGCGACGACCTCGCCAGCCTCGTTTCGAGCGTTGATGAGCTGGACCACGCCGACTGTCGTGCCCCGGCCGTCGCGGAGCGGCATCACGAGCATCGACCGCGTCCGGTAGCCGTGCGTCGCGTCCATCCGACGGTCGAACTCATAGGGCCGCTCCAGGCCGATCTCGTAGACGTCGGGGACGTTGACGACGGCCCGCGTGAGCATCACGTAGCTCGCAAGGCTCGGCATGCTGAGATCCAGCGGGCCCGCCGTGAGGCGACCCTCGGCCTCGGCGGCGCCAACCCGCTGCGCCAGAACGTCGTTCTGCACGGCCGCGAAGCATAGCTGGTCGCCCTCACGGAGATACACGGTGCCAGCCTCCGCGCGCGTCGCGCGGCGTGCCTCGCTGAGGAGGCGCTTCAGGGCATCGCGCTCCACCGGTCCTACGGAGGGTTCCATGTCCCGGATCAGCGGACACGCGCCAGAAAGTAGGCCAAATCGAGGATCTGCTCGTCGTTGATCAGGTACAGAACGTCCGCCATCGAGGCATCGTAGGCGCGGCGGGTGTTGTTTTTGTATTCCCGCAACGCCTTCACCAAGTAGTCCTCCCGCTGACCGGCCAGGCGGGGAACACTCTGTTCACCGGAATAATTCCGATTGTGGCAGAAATTGCAGCGGTGCTGCTCGATGAGGGCCTGGGCCCGTTCCATGCGGGCGGGATCGGGGGGATCGCCGGCCGGCGGCGGCGATGGCAGCTTTGCAATGGTGTCCGCCAGGCTGCGCAAATCGTCGTCGCTGAGCCCTTGCGTCATCCGGTTCATGACTTCGACGACGCGCATTCGTTCCCGGAACATGAACAGCTGGATGAGGAGGTAGAACGCCGGCTGAGCGCCGAGCGAGGGCACTTCGGGGACTGCCGATTGCCCTTTCTCGCCGTGGCAGGCCAGGCAGGCGGCCACCCGCGCTTCGAGCGTATCTCCGCTGGCCGGCCACGCCGACACCACAACGAGTGCAGCGGCGATGATGCTACGCGTGGACGCCGTTCAGGGTTTGGCGACCCTGTCGCCGCTGTACGTCACACGATAGACCGCGCCGGCGTGGTCGTCCGAGATCAGCATCGAGCCGTCCTTCAGCACCTGCACGTCGACGGGCCGACCGATGTACTGGTTGTTCTGGATGAAGCCGGTGAGGAACGGCTCTTGCGATCTCACGCTGCCGTCCTTGTTCAGCTTCACGACGACCACGTCGCCACCGATCTTCTTGGTCCGGTTCCAGGAGCCGTGGCGCGCGATGAAGATCGCGTTCGTGTACTGGCTGGGAAACATCTTGCCCGTGTAGAACCGCATGCCCAGCACGGCCGAGTGCGGGCCCATCAGTGCGACCGGGTTCTCGAATTCGTCGCACGCGCGACCCCAGCCCATCTCGCGATCCGTGAAGGTGCCGTTGTGGCAGTACGGGAAGCCGAAATGCTGACCGGGCTTGGTGACGCGGTTGAGCTCGTCCTCGGGCAGGTCTTCCGACAGCCAGTCGCGGCCGTGCTCGGTGAAATAGAACTGCTTGGTCACCGGGTGCCAGTCGAAGCCGACGGAATTCCGGACGCCGCGCGCGTAGATTTCCGCGCCGCTGCCGTCGAGGTTGAGCCGCCTGATCTGCGCGTTGGTCGCGGGCGGTTCGCAGATGTTGCACGGCGCGCCGACGTTGATGTAGAGCTTCTCGTCCGGTCCAATGCCGATGTACCGCCAGCCGTGCGACTGATGATTCGGCAGATCGTCGTAGACGACGACGGGCTTGGGGGGATCGGCGAGGTTGTCCTCGATGCTTTCCAGCTTGGAAATCTTGGTGCCTTCGGCGATGTACAGCGCGCCCTTGTGGAAGGCCAGACCGTTGGGCCGGTCCAGGCCCGAAGCGATGACTTTCGTCTCGCGCCTCCCGTTCCTGTCGACGATGGCGTAGACCTTGTCGAGAAGGCGATTCGAGACGAACACGGTCCCCTTGTCGCCGAGCCGCAGCGTGCGTGCATTCGCGATTCCGCTGGCGAAGACCTCGATCTTGAAGCCCTTGGGCAGCTTGAGCTGCGGGATCGGCAACTTGTCTTCCGGGGTCGGAATCGGGGGCGGCGCGATGCTGCGCAGCATAGTATTGACTTCGGCATTGGGAATGTCGGGCCGTCCGGGCACGGTGGAGGGCTGAGGTTGCAAGGGAGGCATCGGTTTCGACGCCTCGGGCTGCGCGGCGGGTTGGGGCGCCGGCTGGCCTCCGGCCGGCTGCGCGAAGGCGGGCAGCACAACGAGAAGCGAAGCGAGGGTTCTGAGCGCCGACATCCGGCGTGCACCCTTCGTCGTCAAGACGAGCTCGGCCTCGTGGACGAGCCTTCGCGCCAGGCCGAGACGCCTCGCCTCCGGCGCGACCGCCAGACGATAAATGTTGCCGCGCCAGCCGTCCCATCCCCCGATCACACTCCCGACGATGGCGCCCTGCTGGATCGCGACGAGGAAACCGTCGCCATGCGTCTGGACCAGCCGCCGGAGCTCCGCCAGCGTATCGGTCGGGCTCGGAATGGCGCCGGCGCGCTCCCAGAGGGCCAACACCGCCGGACACTCCTCGAAACGGCACGGCCTGATCACGATCATCGAGATGACTCCTGGCCCAATCAGATTTGCGCCTCATCGGGGCCGCTCGTATCATACGTTCAGCACCTCGAGAGGAGACTCCATGGCGATCAAGCGTGATTTCACCCTGGACGCCAAGTACCGTCAGGAAGAAGGGCTCATCCTCCTCTCTGGCGTCCAGGCGCTGGTGCGCTTGCCGCTCGATCAGCACCGGGCCGATAAACGCCGTGGGCTCAATACCGCGACGCTCATCTCCGGCTATCGGGGCTCCCCGCTCGGTGGTCTCGATCTCACGCTCGAGCGCAACCCGGCCCTGCTCCGCGAGCACAACGTCGTCTTCCTCTCGGGGGTGAACGAGGATCTCGGGGCGACGGCGGTCTACGGCAGTCAGCTCGCCAACCTGTTCCCGCAGCCGAAGTACGACGGCGTTCTCGGCATGTGGTACGGCAAGGGGCCCGGCGTCGACCGCACCGGTGACATTTTCAAGCACGCGAACTTCGCGGGCGTCGCGCGTCATGGCGGCGTGCTCGCGCTGGGCGGAGACGACCCGCTCTCCAAGTCGTCCACGATTCCGTCGCACTCGGAGGTCGCCTTCTACGACGCGCTCTTCCCGGTGCTCTTTCCCGGCTCGGCGCAAGAAATCCTCGACCTCGGCCGGCTCGGCTTCGAGCTCTCTCGCTATTCCGGGCTCTGGGTGGGCGTCAAGATCGTGACCAACGTCGCCGATGAAATCGCCACCGCCGAGGTGGCGCCGGACCGGATCGCCGTCGCCGACCCTGGGTTCGTCTACGAGGGACGGCCCTGGCAGGCGCGACAGAATCCGCTGCTGATGCCGCCGTGGGGGCTCGAGACCGAGCGCGAGATCCACTACGGGCGGCTCGAGGCCGCCAGGGCCTTTGCGGCGGCGAACCGCTTCAATCGCATCACGCTTCCCACGCCGAATGCCTGGCTCGGCATCGCCGCGCCCGGCAAGACCTACCACGACCTCCGAGAAGCGCTCGCCGAACTCGGACTCGACAACGCGGCGCTCCGACAGTACGGCATCCGGCTCTTGAAGATCGAGATGCTGTTCCCGATGGAGCCGGGCACGGTCCGCGAGTTTGCCCGCGGTCTCGAGGAACTGCTGGTCGTCGAGGAGAAACGCGCGTTCTGCGAGCTCTTCATGCGCGACATCCTCTACAACCAGGCCGAGCGCCCGGTGGTGGTCGGCAAGTCCGACGAGCACGGCCGCCCACTCGTGCCGGCGGACGGCGAGCTCGACGCCGACCGGATCGCCGAGATCGTGGCCTCGCGACTCGAGCGACGCATCCACCTCGAGTCGATCACGGCGCGCGTGGCGCTCCTCGAGGCGCTGCGCCAGCGGCCCGCGCCGCTGACGCTGGTGCGTCAGCCCTACTTCTGCTCGGGCTGCCCGCATAACCGTTCGACCGTGCTGCCGGAGGGCTCGATCGCCAGCGCCGGCATCGGCTGCCACGGGATGGCGCTTTTGATGGACCGGAAGACGATGGGGCTCACCCACATGGGGGGCGAGGGCGTTCAGTGGGTGGGCATCGCGCCATTCACCGAGACGAAGCACCTCTTCCAGAATCTCGGCGACGGCACCTTGTTCCATTCCGGCTCGCTGGCGATCCGCCAGGCGGTCGCGTCGAGCGCCAACATCACCTACAAGATCCTCTACAACTCGGCGGTGGCGATGACGGGCGGCCAGGACGCCGCCGGCGCGATGCCGGTGCCCGAGCTGACGCGCTCGCTCGCTGCCGAGGGCGTCAAGCGCATCATCGTGATGACCGACGAGCCGGACAAGTATCCGAAGGGCACGGTATGGGCGCCCGGCGTTGAGGTCTGGCACCGTGACCGGCTCGACGAGGCGCAGCGGCTGCTCCGTGATATTCCAGGCGTCACGGTGCTCGTCTACGACCAGCGGTGCGCCGCGGAGAAGCGCCGGCTGCGCAAGCGCGGCCGGCTCCCCGACCCGGAAATGCGCGTCTTCATCAACGAGGCGGTTTGCGAGGGTTGCGGCGACTGCGGCGTGAAGAGCAACTGCCTCTCGGTGCATCCCGTCGAGACCGAATTCGGACGGAAGACGCAGATCCACCAATCGTCGTGCAACAAAGACTACTCGTGTCTGAAGGGGGACTGTCCCTCGTTCCTGACCGTCGTGCCGCTCGTCGACCCCCGGAAGAAGGAGCGCCGCGTCTTCAAGGTCGCGCGGGCGCTGCCCGAGCCCGAGCTGAAAGTACCGGGCGACGCCAATATCTTCATGATGGGCATCGGCGGCACCGGCGTGGTGACCGTGAACCAGATCCTGGGCACCGCCGCGCTCCTCGACGGCAAGCACGTCCGCGGCCTCGACCAGACCGGGCTCAGCCAGAAGGGTGGGCCGGTCGTCTCGCACCTCAAGATCTTCGACCACACCGCCGACGTCTCGAACAAGATCGCCGCCGGGTCCGCGGACTGCTATCTCGGATTCGACATCCTCGTCGCGACCTCGCCGCAGAACCTCGATCACGCTCGCCCCGAGCGAACGATCGCGATCGTCTCGACCAGTCAGGTGCCGACCGGCGCGATGGTCACGTCGACGACGGTCGAGTTCCCCGAGACGAACGGACTCATCACCTCGATCAACCGGGTCACACGCAAGGACGAAAACCTCTACCTCGACGCGCTCGGGCTGGCCGAGACGCTCTTCGACGACCACATGGCCGCCAACATGATCGTGCTGGGCGCCGCCTGGCAGGCCGGCGCCCTCCCCGTGAGCGCCGAGGCGATCGAGGAAGCGATCGTACTGAACGGCGTCTCCGTGCCGATGAACAGCCACGCGTTCCGCGCGGGCCGATTGCTTGTCGTCGACCCCGCCTGGGTGCGCACGGTCACGCGGCACCGCCTGGGCGCCGTCGACGCGGCGCCGGAGCTTTCCGCGGAGGCGCGGCAGCTCGTGGAGGCCGTCGGGGCCACCGGCGAGCTCCGGCGCCTCCTGGAGGCTCGCGTGCCCGAGCTGCTCGCGTACCAGAATGCGGCGTACGCGCGGAAGTATCTCCACTTCGTGCAACGCGTACGCGAGTCGGAAGCCGCCGCCATGCCCGAGGAGTCGCGTTTCTCCGAGGCGGTCGCCCGCCATCTGTTCAAGCTGATGGCGTACAAGGACGAGTACGAGGTGGCGCGTCTGCATCGCAAGACGGACATCGCGCGCGCGCTGGCCACCGAGTTCCCCGGCGGCGTCACCCTCCACTACAACCTGCACCCGCCCCTCCTCCGCGCCCTTGGCGTCACACGGAAGATCCGGCTCGGCACGTGGTTCGATCCGATCTTCGGCGTGCTGGCCGGGATGAAAGCGCTGCGCGGCACCTGGCTTGACCCGTTCGGATTCGCGGCGGTGCGACGTGTGGAGCGCCAGCTCCCCGGGGAGTATCGCGCGCTCGTCGAGAAGGCGCTCGTCGGCCTCTCGCCGGAGAGCTACGAACGCGCCGTCAAGCTCGCGAGCCTGCCCGACCTGATCCGCGGCTACGAGGAGATCAAGCTCCGCAACGTCCAGCGCTTCCGAGACGAGGTCCGCGCGCTCGGATTCTGAGGGCGCCGATTGCGTTACGGGAAGGGGACGCGATGACGAAACTCGAGCGGCAGATGAAGGCGCTTCAGAAGCACCTCAAGACCCTGAAGACCCAGGCCAACCGGGCGCAGGGCGAGGCGCGCCGGCGCATGAAACGGATCGAGCGGCGGACGCGCGTCGAGGTCGAGCGCGCGATGCGCCGCGCCGAGCCCCAGGTGCGCCAGGCGGTGGCCCAGGCGGCGCTGCTGAGCCGGAGTTTGAAGATCGGCGTCCGCGCGGGCGCCGCATCCTATCGCGCCGGCCGCGCTCCCAGGCGCTGAGCCTCGTCAGTCCATAGGCTCGCCTCGGACGGTGGGGCCCCAGCCCCCCGACGTCCTGCGGCTCGCGCTACCATCCCCCGCGTCGGGTGCGCTCGCGCTTGAGCGCGCCCCGTTGCTTTTTCGCGTCGAGTCGCCGCTCGCGCGCGCCGGCGGAAGGCGCCCGAGAGGCCTTCGACGGCATCAAGGTCGACGCGCAGGTCCACCTTGGTCGCGACCTTGTTGACGTTCTGACCGCCCGGGCCCGAGGCACGCACGGCGCGGACGTGGAGCGCCCGCTCGGGCACTCGCACGACGCTGTTGACGACGATCGCGCGGCTCACCCGTCGATTGTACCGTGCTCGACGCTCGCCTCGGACGACCGCGACCCTCTGAAGAGCTCGTCTCGTCGGTCGAACCGCCTCGGCTCGCACTACCATCTATAATCTCGAGTCGTGACCATCGCTGAGCGCCGGCGCCTCACCGACGTCGCTCGCGGCGCCGCCCACGCCGACCTCTACGTGCGCGGTGGATCGTTGCTCAACGTCTACACCGGCGAGATCTATCCGGCCGGCATCGCCGCCAAAGGCGAACGGATCGCGTACGTCGGCGCCCGCGACGACATGGTCGGCCCGCGCACGCGCGTGGTGGACGCGCGGGGGCAGATCCTGGTGCCCGGGTACATCGACCCGCACGTGCACCCGGCGACCCTGACCACGCCGGCCGCGCTCGCGCGCTTCGTCCTACCGCTCGGCACGACGGCGGTCGTCGCGGACACGCTCCAGTTCTGGGAGCTGGGCGGCCTGGCCGCGTTCCGGCGGGTGGCCGACGCGCTGCGCGCCTCGCCCCTCCGGTTCTACTGGATGATCCGTCCGCACGCTCAGAGCCGCGCGCCGGGCGAATGGCGGCGGTTCGACCTCACGGCGCTCGCGCGGGCGATGGCGCATCCGAGCGCGATCGCGATCGGTGAGGTGACGCGATGGCCGGACGCCTGGCGCGGCGACCGCGAGCTGCTCCGACGGCTGGCCCTCGCGCGCGGCGGACGGGTCGAGGGCCACACGGCCGGCGCGTCGGCGGAGAAGATCGCCGCGATCGCCGCGGCCGGCTTCACCTCGGACCACGAGCCGATCACCGCCCAGGAGGTGCTCGACCGCGCGCGTCAGGGCATCGCGGTGATGCTGCGCGAGTCGTCCCTCCGGCCCGATCTCGTCGGCCTGCTCGACGCCTTGAAGACGGCGCCGGCGCTCGCGTCGCGGCTGATGCTCACGAGCGACGGCTCGATGCCCGCGTTCATCCGGACTCACGGGTTCGTCGACCATCTGATCCGCGTGGCGCTCGACCGGGGCGTGGCGCCCGTCGACGCCTATCGCATGGCAACGCTGAACCCGGCGACCTACTATGGGCTCGACGCCGACGTCGGGGGCGTGGCGCCCGGTCGGTACGCCGACATCTGCCTGCTCGACGATCTGTCCGCGCCGCGGCCCGCAACTGTGATCGCGCGCGGCAAGGTGGTCGCCGCCGGTGGCCGGCTGCTCGCGCGCGTGCCGGAGCCTCCGTGGCGGCGAGTATTCACGTCCGCCGAGGCGCGGCTCGCGGTGCGGTGGCGCGCGGGCCCCGGAGACTTCGCGCTGCCCGCCCGCGAGCGCTACCCGGTCATCAAGCTGGTCAGCGCGGTGATCAGCCGACTGGAGGAGCGACCGATGGAGCCGGGCGATCTCCACGCGGCCCTCCTGGATCGCGGAGGACGCTGGGTCGCGCCGGGCGTCGTCGCGGGCTTCGCCGAGCGGCTCGACGGTTTCGCGGCCACGACCAGCACCGACTTCAACATCCTGGCACTCGGTCGCCGGCCGGAGGCGATGGCGCGGGCCGTTAACCGGCTCCTCGACCTTCACGGCGGGATCGTCCTTGTCGACGGCGACCAGATCGCCTATGAGCTGCCGCTGCCGCTCGGTGGCATCATGACACGCGGCACGGTCGACGAGGCGGCCGGGCGGGAAGACGAGCTGCGCCGGCAGCTCGTCGAGCGCGGCTACCCACACCACGAGCCGCTCTACACGCTGTTCTTTCTTGCGGCGGACTTTCTCCCGGCCGTGCGGCTCTCGCCGCGCGGTGTCTGGGACGTCAAGCAGCACCGGATTCTTCTTCCGTCGCGACGCCGGCGCCCGGGCAGTCAGTCCTCGCCGTGACCGGAAGCGCGCCCCGGCGTCAGCGCCGACTCGCGCTCGGCGTGCTGCTGGCCGCCGCCGCTCTGGCAGTGGCGGTCTTTCCTATCCGCGGGACGTGGTGGGGTGGCTGGATCCTGGCGATCGCCGAGGCGGGCATCGTCGGCGGGCTCGCCGACTGGTTCGCGGTCACGGCGATTTTCCGGCGGCCGCTCGGCCTACCGATCCCGCACACTGCGCTCATCCCGGCCAACTGGGAGCTGATGGCGGCGCGCGTCGGCACGATGGTCGGAAGCCGCGTGCTCACGAAGGAGTACGTCGCGCAGGAAGTCGCTCGTGTGGACGTCGCATCCATGATCGCCCGGGCCGTCGAGCGACTCACCCCGCGCGACCTGGACACGGCCACGCGCGAGCTGGCCCGCTGGCTCGCGGCCGAGCTCTCGCCCAAGGCGGCGGGCGATCTGGTCACGCGTCTGCGCGATCTCGTCCTCGAGCGGCCGCTGGCCCCAGCGCTCGCCGCGGCGCTCGAGTTGGCACGCCGCCACGGGTGGGACCAGCGGGGCGTGACGGCGCTGGCCGGCGCCGTGGCGGAGGCGCTCGACCGGCCCGCGTTCCGGTCGACGGTCGGCGAGCTGGTGAGCGATCTCCTCGCGCGCTATCGGGAGCGGATGGGCACGTCTCCGCGCTTCTGGCTCGGCGTGGCGAACCTGCTCGGGTTGATCGATCGCGACCGCGTCCTCGCGGCGATCCAGACGGGACTCCGCCAGGTCGTCCAGGATCCAGACCATCCGCTGCGCCAGCGACTCGCCGAGGCGGTCGGCGACCTACCCGCACGCTTGCGCGCGGACGCGCGCCTGGCGGCGCGCGTCGAGGCGGCGAAGCGCGAGCTGCTGGCGACACCCGTCGCGACGCGCGTCCTCGAGGACGCGGCGGCGGCGCTGCACCGGACGCTGCTCGCCGACCTCGACCGGCCGCGCTCCGAGGTCCGCGTCTGGATCGTCGAGCGGCTCGAGCGCGCCCGCCGGGCGCTGGCCGGCGACGAGGACCTCCGCCAACAGCT